>JBOGDG010000105.1:0-8470 GCA_050701655.1 Micromonosporaceae bacterium | reverse complement strand
TCACGACGACGCCATTCAGGACTCGGCTACCGGACCCCACAGCAGGTCCATGACGAGTACCTGGAACGGCAGCTCGCAGCGTGAATTAACCGTCAACGAGCTGTCCGGAAAACGCGGGGCGCATCAGCCTCCCGATGCACCGTCCCCTCAGGCCACACGATCGTGTAAGACCGGATCCCATCCCGACGCTCAACCCGCTGAACCCGCAGGTCACCCACCACAAGCCGACCGCTCAACCCCGCCCCCCGCGCCAACGTCCCGGACAACACCGACCAAGACGGTTAACGAGCACGGCACGGATCAGTCACCGCCAACGGCGAACGTCACGAACACCCCGGCAGGCGGTCGGAAAACTCAAGAAAGGTCCACTGGCCGGTCGGCGTGACGACGAAGTCCAGGGCGGCGAACCGAAGATCGAGCTGACGCATTAGAGCGCGCACCGCATCGCGGATCGGTTCGGGTACGCCGACCGGCGTGTGATGAAGGGCGTCGTAGTCGACCCGCCAGTCGACCTCTGCGACCTCGGCTGTCGTGTCGATCCGTACTGCGAAGTATCGGTCATCCATCACCGTCAGCCGCACGTCGTGTGCCTTCGGCACCCACTCCTGGAACAGGTGCGCGGTGTCACTCACGGCAATCTCAGTGGGATGCACCAGGCGGGTGAAAGGGTCGCCAGGGCCGATGGCCGCGGAGAGCCGTTTGTGCACAGTCGCTCCCACTTCGTCGGCGAACTCCTTTGCCTGCTGGGGGTCGTTCGTGACAAGTGTGCGGGGAATCGTTAGCCGACACTCGGCGGCGCAGCGGAGCTGCACGGGCTTGTACTCGGCGCGGGCGATGGCGGCGGGGGTGATTGATCCACTGCGGCAGCGCTGAGATAACGCCGCCGAATCCCTGGCGTGCTTCGCGCGCAGCCCACCAATGCCATTGCTCTGGTACGCCATCCGGTATCCGAAACGCCGTTGGTCGGCGGTAGTACACGCAGCCCACATCGCCGAAGCTCACCTCCGCCGTCGGCACGCCATGACGGTCATGAATGCGGATCGTCCCGTCGAGCCCTGTCTGGTCCAGACGGGCGGCAAGCGAGATTAGTTTGGGAAAGTCACCCGGATTGGCACGGAACACCGGAACACTCCGCTGCTCCAGTTCGCTGATCACACGATCCGCGGTCGGGTCGACGATGTCCGTCAACACCAGTACGGTCGGTCCGCTGTCTGGCATCCCTACTCCTCGACGTAGCTCGTGTGGTCGTCAACCTTGGCGGTCGTGGGATTCACATATGTGATCGTGAGTCCACGGCCGGCCGTACTCGAATCTGGAGCCTCCAGCGGGAACAACGCCGCCGGCGGGCAAACCGGATCGTTGCTCAGCCGGGAAGGTCCAGCGCTGTGGGAGTGCGTGGGTAGCGAGCGGCCGAACTGCCACGGACTACAGCCACTGGTGCTTATCGGGTCAGTCATGTGCGTAGCGTCGGCGATACGCTGCGTGGGAAGACAGTCTGAGTGGCGGTCAGTCACCGTTCACTCCATTCATAGAGTCGGAGCGGCAGTGACGCGTGAACCCGAGCAGCCAGTTGATCACCTCCAGGCGTTCATCGGCGAGCTACGGCACTGGCGCGACGTACGGGGTCTGTCGCAGAAGGCGCTGGCGGCGAGAGTTGGCTACACATCGTCGTACGTCAGCAAAGTGGAGAGCGGGGCCGTTCGACCGAGCCGCGAATTCGTCACCAAGGCTGACCAGGAGCTCCGGACGGGTCGCGCACTGGTGCGTCGCTGGCAGGAACTCCGCGCGGCCGCGCCCGTACGGCGCCCGGGACACCCGCCTGGTACATCGGAGATCGAGTTGGCGCCCGAGCCGCACCTCGGGCTGGTGGTGCTCCACGAGGACTCAACACTCACGTACGCCGACGGCCACTATCGCACCCGGGTGCGGCGTCACATCCGCAACGTCGGCACCGAGCCGGTTACCCAGTACCTGATCCGCATATCGGTCGACCGCTACCCAGGGGATCCCGAGCGCTCGAACCGGCTCTACCGCGGGAGCCCACTCACCTGGGAGGAAGTCGGGCTTACCGCGACCTGTAACGGCGAGCCGATGACGTGGCGCGCGATACACGATAGAGACGCGTTCAAGGAGCTGTGGCTGCTGTTCGAGAACGCCGACGGGCGGTTTCCGCTCTATCCCGGGGAGAGCGCATGGCTCGACTACACCTACCGGGTGGGTGAGGACAAGTGGGGCCACTGGTGGAAGCGGGCAATCCGGCTGCCAACTCGACGGCTGTCGCTCTGCGTGGATCTCCCTGTGGAACGGCGACCGGTGTTGTGGGGCATGGAGACGTCCATGACCGCGGAGGCGTTTCCGCTGCGTACGCCGATCGATACCGTGGAACGGAACGGCCGGGTCGTCGCCACCTGGAGCACCGACGACCCGCCGCTTCACGCCCGGTACCGCATAGAGTGGCGGTTCCGGGAACCGAAGGCGCATGCCGAGGTGCTCGACGCGTTGGGGCCCGCCGATCGGATGGCGTCGCTCGGCGTCGTTCAGCTCGGCGATCCGATCCTCGCCAACGAGGCACGGTCGTTCGACCTGCCGCGGGAAGCCGACGATGCCAGGCGGGTGATCTCCGAACTCACCGCCACGATGGAGCGGGTGGCGGAGGCGTGGACCTTCGCGAAGGGGATGGGGGTCGCCGCTCCCCAGATCGGCATCGGGCGGGCCGCGGCCCTGGTGCGTACACCGGAAGGGCAGCTGATCACGCTGCTGAACCCCAGGGTGGTCGAGGTCTCTCGCGATACCGATGAGCAGTACGAGGGATGCCTGTCGTTCTTCGATGTGCGCTGCATGGTGCCACGACCGCTCACCGTCCACGTGGAACATCAGGATGTACGGGGCCAGCGGCAGATCACCGTCTTCGAACAGGGCGTAGCACGCCTCGTGGCACACGAGATAGATCACCTACGTGGCGTGCTGTGTCGTGACCTGCTGCCGCCCGGCGTGGCACCGATCCCGATTACGCAGTATCAGGGCACTGGAGCCGGCTGGCAGTACCGGGCCCGCTAGCGACATCGGGTGCTGATCGCTCTTTCCGCAGCGATCTGCTGGTCGATGAAGGCCACGAGCTTGTCGGGCACCAGTACCCCGATCTCCGTACTCATGACGACGATGATGCCGGACTGAGCTGCGGTGGCTACGAGGAGAGACGTTCGACCACGTGGTCGATGCAGGTGGTGAGGGCTTCGACGTCGGCCGGGTCGACGGCCGGGTAGAGGGCGACCCGCAGCTGGTTGCGGCCGAGCTTGCGGTACGGCTCGGTGTCCAGGATGCCGTTGGCCCGCAGCACCTTGGCGACCACCGCGGCGTCCACGCCGTCGGCGAAGTCGATGGTGGCGACCACCGGGGAGCGCAGCGCCGGGTCGGCCACGTACGGGGTGGCGAACTCCGACCGCTCGGCCCAGCCGTAGATGGCGGCGGCGCTCTCGGCGCACCGCTTCGCCGACCAGGCCAGGCCGCCCTGCGCGTTGATCCAGTCGACCTGCTCGGCGGCGAGGAAGATGGTGGCCAACGCCGGCGTGTTGTACGTCTGCTCCTTGCGGGAGTTGTCGATCGCGGTGACCAGGTCGAGGAACGCCGGGATGTACCGCCTCGACGCCTTGATCTCCTCGGCGCGGGCCAGCGCCGCCGGGGACATCAGCGCGATCCAGAGCCCGCCGTCGGAGGCCAGCCCCTTCTGCGGCGCGAAGTAGTAGACGTCCGACTCGGTGAGGTCGACCTCGACGCCGGCGGCGGCGCTGGTCGCGTCGTGCAGCATCAGCGCGCCCTCGTCGGCGCCGGCCACGCGACGAACCGGTACGGCGACCCCGGTCGAGGTCTCGTTGTGCGGAGTGCAGTACGCGTCCACGCCCGCCTCGGCGGTCAGCGCCGGCGCCGAGCCCGGCTCCGCGGTCACCACGGCAGGCGAGCCCAGGAACGGCGCGGTCTGCACCGCCTTGACGAACTTGGAGCCGAACTCGCCGAAGGACGCCAGCTGCGCGCGCTCCCGGATCAGCCCGAACGCGGCCACCTCCCAGAACGCCGTGGTGCCGCCGTTGCCCAGCACCACGTCGTACCCCTCGGGGAGGTGGAACAGGGTGGCGAGGCCGCGCCGGAGCCTGGCGACCTGGTCGCGTACCGGGGCCTGCCGGTGGGAGGTGCCGAGAAAGCGGGGCGCCTGCTCGGCGAGCGCGGCCACCGCGGCGGCGGGCACCTTGCTGGGGCCGGAGCCGAACCGGCCGTCGGCCGGCTTGAGGGCTTCGGGAAGCTGGATCGCGGGCACGTCGGCCACAGTGGTCCTTTCCAACGGTGGTACGAGAAGGGTGCCGGCGCCGCTGCCGTCGCCTGCTCAACGTACCCCCGTGGAAAGGGTCTGGTGGCCGGACCCGGCGGACCGGTGAGCGCCGTCACGAGGCACGGTCCGCCGGGCCTTCACGCCGTCAGTAGCGGCGCAGCCGGAACTGCTGGTTGAGCGCGCCGTAGTTGCACGGCACCAGGAACAGCCTGGGCGGGGAGTAGTTGCGGTTGACCGCCATGCAGCGGCCCTGGATGCCGACGTTGCGGAACGCCCAGGTGCTCGACGAGGTGGCGACCAGCTGCCACTGCTCGGCGGGGCGGCCGGCGCATGCCAGGTGGTGGACGGGCGGGCTCGTGCCGGACCAGGTGCGCGGCGGCGCGAGGCAGTGGCCGTTGGCCAGGTTGCGCACCCGGACCCCGACCGAGGCGTCGGAGAACGCCCAGACCTGAGCCGAGCTGCTGCTCAGTGTTCGCATGGTGACGAGGTTGTTGGTGCTGTTCGCGGTGGCCCAGGTCTGGCCGGCGGCATCGCCGATCCGCGCCCGGGAGTACGGGTGGTTGGCCGATGCGGGGCTGCCGGTGAGCAGCAGGCCGAGCACTGTGGCGGCGACGAGAGCGATGACGGTGGTGCGAGTCCGATTCATGAGCGGTCTCCGTCCCGATTTGTCCGAAAGATACCTTCAGCTTTCGGGGTCAGGTAGAAACTATCCGACCTTACATTGGTACGGGAGAGTTACCGGCGTGTCGCGCACAGCAACAGGGAGCCGGCCCTGTGGACTGACTCCCCTGATGAGTGGTGGCGCTACGGCTGGCTGACCAGATCCCAGCCGTCGACCTCGTCCGGCTTGCGCGGGCCGGGGCCCACGTACGTGGCCGACGGGCGTACCAGCCGGTTGAGCTTCTTCTGCTCCAGCACGTGCGCGCTCCAGCCGGCGGTACGCGCGCAGGTGAACATCGAGGTGAACATGTGCGGCGGCACCTCGGCGAAGTCGAGCACCACCGCCGACCAGAACTCCACGTTGGTGGCGAGCACCCGGTCCGGCCGGCGCGCCTGCAGCTCCGCGAGCGCGGCCTTCTCCAGCGCCTCGGCCATCTCGAACCGCGGCGCGCCCAGCTCCCGGGCGGTACGCCGCAGCACCGCCGCCCGCGGGTCCTCGGCGCGGTATACGCGGTGCCCGAAGCCCATCAGCCGCTCGCCGCGGTCCAGCACGTCCTTCACGTACGCCTCGGCGTCACCGGTCTTCTCCACACCTTCGATCATGTGGAGCACCCGGGACGGGGCGCCGCCGTGCAGCGGGCCGGAGAGCGCGCCGATCCCCGAGGAGATGCAGGCCGCGACGTCGGCGCCGGTGGAGGCCACCACCCGGGTGGTGAACGTGGAGGCGTTCATGCCGTGCTCGGCGGCGGAGATGAAGTACGCGTCGACCGCCTTCACGTGCCGCGGGTCGGGCTCGCCGCGCCATCGCTTCATGAATCGCTCGACGATGGTGTCGGCCTTGTCGATCTCCTTCTGCGGCACCGCCGGCAGCCCCAGCCCGCGGGCGGACTGCGCCACGAACGACAGCGCGGTCACCGAGACCCGGGCCAGATCCTCCCGGGCCTGCTCGTCGGAGATGTCCAGCAGCTGGTCCAGCCCCCAGTACGGCGCCAGCATCGCCACCGCGCTCTGTACGTCCACCCGGATGTCGCCGGAGTGCACCGGCACCGGGAACGGCTCGGCCGGCGGCAGCCCCGGCCCGAACTTGCCGTCGACCAGCAGACCCCACACGTTGCCGAAGGAGACGTGACCTATCAGGTCCTCGATATTCACACCCCGGTAGCGCAGCGCGCCGCCCTCTTTGTCAGGCTCAGCGATCTCGGTCTCGAAGGCGATCACGCCCTCCAGGCCTGGCTTGAAGTCGGACATCTCGCGTCTCCCAGGGTCTCTACGTCGACGTTGACGGGTCGCACCGTACGGCGCGACCCGTCGCGGGTGGCCTCCGGCGCGTGCCGGGGTCGCCGGCGGGTGGTGGAGCTTCAGACAAGTCGTTTCGCCCATCTTGCCTGGCCGGTAACCTTCGCGCGAGGCAAGTCGGGCGTTGTGTTTCGCACGATATTCACGCAGACAGCCGGCCGGTAACACGGCGAGGATAGGGAGCGTGAACTCCAGCACACCGGAAGCCGGGCTCGCCCGGATGCGTCAGGAGTACGCCCTCGGCGGGCTCACCGAGGCTGAGCTTGCCGCCGACTGGGTGACACAGTTCGGCCGCTGGCTCGTCGATGCCACCGCCGCCGGGCTGGCCGAGCCGAACGCGATGACCTTCGCGACGGCGGCCCCCGACGGCCGGCCGAGCGCTCGTACGGTGCTGCTCAAGGCGTACGACTCGCGGGGGTTTGTGCTGTTCACCAACTACCGGTCGCGGAAGGCGGCGGAGGCGTCTGCCAACCCGTACGCCAGCCTGGTCTTCTTCTGGCATCCGCTGCACCGGCAGGTGGTGGTGTGCGGGTCGGTGGAGCGGGTCGACCGGAGCGAGACCGACGCGTACTTCGCGGAGCGGCCGCGCGGCGCCCAGCTCGCGGCCTGGGCCAGCCCGCAGTCCTCGCCGCTGGGCTCCCGGGCGGAGCTGGAGCAGGCGTGGCGGGACGCCGCCGAGCGGTGGCCCGAGCCGGCGCCCGTGCCGGCGCCGGAGCACTGGGGCGGGCTGCGGGTGGTGCCGGAGACCGTCGAATTCTGGCAGGGACGCGAGAACCGGATGCACGATCGGCTGCGGTACCGGCGTACCGACGGCTCCGGCTGGCTGATCGAGCGGCTCGCTCCGTGAGCGGTGTGCGCGCTGGCACGGGGCCGTGCGGTGAGTAGCTCGCCCGGGGTGCGTGGGGCCGCGTCGTGAGTGGTGCGCGCCGGCTGGGGTGGCTGCGGGCGGTCGCGGCCGACGTCACGCCGCTGCGGCACGCCGCGTACCGCCGGCTGTGGATCGGGCAGGGCGTGTCGTTCGTCGGGTACCAGATCACCGCGGTGGCGATCCCGGTGCAGATGTACCAGATCACCCGCTCCTCGTTCTGGGTCGGGCTGATCGGGATCGCGGCGCTGGTGCCGCTGCTGGTGTTCGCGCTGTGGGGTGGCGCGGTCGCCGACTCGACGGACCGCCGCCGCCTGCTGATTGCCAGCTCGCTGCTGGTCTGGGCGGCCACGCTCGCGTTGCTCGCCCAGGCCCTTCTGGGGGTACGCAGCCCGCCGGTGCTCTTGGCGCTGGTCGCCCTGC
Source organism: Micromonosporaceae bacterium (assembly GCA_050701655.1). Taxonomy (GTDB): domain Bacteria; phylum Actinomycetota; class Actinomycetes; order Mycobacteriales; family Micromonosporaceae; genus WHSM01. The sequence goes on along the minus strand of JBOGDG010000105.1, from coordinate 905 downwards.
AGTCGGTCGGGTTCGCGGTCAGCCACCCGACCCGTTCGGCGATCATCCCGAGGCTGGTGCCGGTGGAGCTGGTGCCGGCGGCGAACACCCTCAACTTCACGATGTCCAACGTGGGAGGCATCGTCGGGCCGCTGATCGCCGCGCTGGTGATCGCCCGGTGGAACACCGCTGTGGCGTACGCGATCGACGCGGTGCTGTTCACGGTGGCGCTGTGGGCGGCGCTCGGGCTGCCGTCGCTGCGGGTGGCGTCGGCGGTGCCGGTGGGGCGCGGGCTGCGGGCCGTGGTCGACGGGCTGCGCTACATCGCGTCCACCCCGGTGCTGTGGCTGTCGTTCGCGATCGACATCGTGGCGATGGTGCTGGCGATGCCGCGCGCGCTGTTCCCCGAGGTGGCGGCGACCCGGTTCGGCGACGAGGCGTACGCCGGCTGGCTGTTCTCCGCGATCGCGATCGGTTCGGTGGTGGGCGGCGTGTTCTCCGGCTGGATCGGCCGGGTACGCCGGCAGGGGCTGGCGCTCGTGGTGGCGGTGGTGGGCTGGGGCGTCGCGGTGGCGGCCGCCTGGTTCGCCGGGTCGCTGTGGCTGATGGTGCTGCTGCTCGGTGTCGCCGGCTTCGCCGACCTGGTCAGCGCCGTCTACCGGCAGAGCATCGCCCAGATGTACGCCCCCGACGAGATGCGCGGCCGGATGCAGGGCGTGTTCACCGCCGTGGTCGCCGGTGGCCCCCGCCTAGGCGACCTGCGCGCCGGCACCATGGCGGTCGCGATCGGCCCCGCCGCCGCCTGGGCCGGCGGCGGCATCGCCTGCGCGGTGATTGCGGTGGTCCTGGCGTTCGCCTTCCCCGCCCTGCTCCGCTACCGCCCCGCCCACGCCTGAGCTCGGGTCGGCCGCGCGCGGTCAGCTGAG
>JBOGDG010000104.1:0-8493 GCA_050701655.1 Micromonosporaceae bacterium | reverse complement strand
GAGCCGTACCCGGGTGGTCCGCAGACCACGTTCAGGCACCAGTGCATGCCGTAGGTGAAGTACACGTACGCGAAGCCGGGCGGGCCGAACATCACCGCGTTGCGGGGCGTCTGGCGGCGGTGGGCGTGGGAGCTGGGATCCTCGCCGACGCCGGCGTACGCCTCCACCTCGGTGAGCCGGATGGTGACGCCGCCGCCGGTGAGCTGGCAGCCGAGCAAGCCCGGCGCCGCCTGCTGCACCGGCCCGGAAAGCAGCTCCAACAGCCCGGCGCCCATCAGCGCCGCACCCCGGTCCGCCGCTCCCGGCCGCACCGCGGCAGCCAGACGGCGGTATCGCTGCGGCACCACATCAGCCGGACAGCGGTAGCGCCGCAGCACGGGACCGGCCGGGCGTCGGTTGCTCGGCGGCACCGCATCAGCCGGGGACCACCTGCGCGGCGGCCCAGCTTCGCCAGTGGTCGATCCGGTCACCGACCACCGCCAACTGGTCGGCCACCGGGCCGGGGCCGGTGGAGCCATGGGTGGTACGGGCGGCCAGCGCACCGGAGACCGACAGCACGTCGCGTACCTCAGGAATCAGGTGTTCGCTGAGCTTCGCCAGCTCGGCATCGGAGACCTCGTCGAGCGCGCAGTCCCGGGAGACGCAGTGCGAGACCAGGCGGCCGGTCACGTCGTGGGCGTCGCGGAACGGCACCCCGCGGCGCACCAGCCAGTCGGCCACTTCGGTGGCGAGGGTGTAGCCCACGGGTGCGGCGGCGGCGAGCCTGTCCTCGCGTACCGTCATCGTGGAGATCATGCCGGTGACCGCCGGGAGCACCAGCGAGAGCGTGTCCACCGCGTCGAAGACGGGTTCCTTGTCTTCCTGCAGGTCACGGTCGTACGCCAGCGGCAACCCCTTTAGCATCGCGAGTACGCCCGCGACGTGGCCGATCAGCCGTCCGGCCTTGCCGCGGGCCAGCTCCCCGATGTCGGGGTTCTTCTTCTGCGGCATGATCGACGATCCGGTGGCGAAGCCGTCGTCCAGCTCCACCCAGCCGTACTCCTGGCTGGTCCAGAGCACGATCTCCTCGCCGATCCGGGACAGGTGCACCCCGATCAGCGCGGCGGCGAAGAGGAACTCGGCGGCGAAGTCGCGGTCGGAGACGGCGTCGATGGAGTTCTCCGCCGGGGCGTCGAAGCCCAACTCCCGGGCCACCGCCGCCGGGTCCAGCGGCAGGGACGAGCCGGCGAGCGCGCCCGCCCCCAGCGGGCAGATCGCCGCCCTCGCATCCCAGTCCTTCAGCCGGTCCAGGTCGCGCAGCAGCGCCTGGGCGTGCGCGAGTAGCTGGTGACCGAAGCTGATCGGCTGGGCGTGCTGCAGGTGCGTCATGCCGGGAGCCGGCGTGTCGATGTGCTGCCCCGCCTGGTCGGCGAGCGCCTCGACCAGGTCGACCACCGCGGCCGCCAGACCGCGTACGTGGTCGCGCAGGTAGAGCCGCAGGTCGGTGGCGACCTGGTCGTTGCGGCTGCGACCGGCGCGCAGCTTGCCGCCGAGCGCACCGAGCCGCTCCAGCAGGCCGCGTTCCAGGGCGGTGTGTACGTCCTCGTCCTCGACGGTGGGGCGGAACTCCCCCGACGCGCACGCGGCGTGCAGGTCGTCCAGCGCGGCGAGCATCCGCCCCAGCTCGTCGCTGTCGAGCAGCCCGGCCCCGGCGAGCACCCGGGCGTGCGCCCGGGACGCCGCCAGGTCGTACGGGGCGAGCCGCCAGTCGAACTGCACGCTCACCGAGAGCCGGGCGAGCGCCTCGGCGGGGCCGCCGGCGAACCGGCCGCCCCACAGTCTCGTCGCGGACTGCTGGCTGTCAGCTTCGGAAGACGTCGAGTTGGTCACCAGACTCATTCTGCCGAGCCCGAAGCGGCCTGCGCGGCCGGGGCCAGCTTGGCCTCCCGTACGGCGGCCAGCTTGCTGGGCAGCCCCCACAGGTCGACGAAGCCTTTGGCGAGGGACTGGTCGAAGCTGTCGCCGGCGTCGTACGTGGCGAGGTGGAAGTCGTACAGGCTGGCCTCGCTGCGCCGCCCGGTGACGACCGCCCGACCGCCGTGCAGGACGAGGCGGATCTCGCCGGAGACGTACTGCTGGGTGTGGTCGATGAACGCGTCGAGGGACTGCTTGAGCGGCGAGAACCACAGGCCGTCGTACACCAGTTCGCCCCACCGCTGGTCGACGGTGCGCTTGAACCTGGCCGTCTCCCGCTCGATGGTGACGCTCTCCAGCTCCTGGTGGGCGGTGATCAGCGCGATCGCGCCTGGGGCCTCGTACACCTCGCGGCTCTTGATGCCGACGAGCCGGTCCTCGACCATGTCGAGCCGGCCGATGCCTTGGGCACCGGCCCGCTGGTTGAGCTGCTCGATCGCCTGGAACGGAGTGACGGTCTCGCCGTCGATCGCGACCGGCATCCCCCGCTCGAAGGTGATGGTCACCTCGTCGGGGTCACGCGGCTCTGCCGGGTTGGCGGTGTACTCGTAGAGGTCCTCGATCGGGGAGTTCCAGATGTCCTCCAGGAACCCGGTCTCCACCGCCCGGCCCCAGAGGTTCTGGTCGATCGAGTACGGGGACCGGTGGCTGACGTCGATCGGCAGCCCCTTCTCCTCGGCGTACGCGATCGCCTTCTCCCGGGTCCAGGCGTAGTCCCGTACCGGCGCGATGGTCTTCAAATCCGGCGCCAGCGTCGCGGTGCCGACCTCGAACCGGACCTGGTCGTTGCCCTTGCCGGTGCAGCCGTGCGCGACGTGGGTGGCGTCGTGCTTGCCTGCCGCGTCGACCAGGTGCTTCACGATCAGCGGCCGCGACAGCGCGCTGACCAGCGGATACCGGTCCATGTAGAGCGCGTTGGCGCGTAGCGCCGGGTAGCAGTATTCGGCGGCGAACTCCTCCCGGGCATCCACCACCTCAGCGGCGACGGCGCCGCAGTCCAGCGCCCGCTGCTTGATCACCTGGAGGTCCTCGCCGTTCTGGCCGACGTCGGCCGCCACGGCGATCACTTCGGCGCCGGTCTGTTCGGCGATCCAGCCGATCGCCACGCAGGTGTCGAGCCCTCCGGAGTACGCGAGCACGATCCGCTCAGTCATGAGCCAGCCTCCGAAGTGAGCATCGCAGCGAGGGACGAGTGAGGAGCGGAGCGGAGGAGCTGGCGGGTTAGCACGGTCGTCATGGTCTGTCTCCTTGATGTCTCGTCTGTCTGTGGGGGTGTGGGGCTATGCGGTGCGGGGCTATGCCAGCTCGTCGCGGCCGGCGAGGGCGAGCAGCTTGGCGGCGAGGTCAGCGCCGCCGCTGGGTCGTCGGGAGACCACGAGGATGGTGTCGTCGCCCGCGATGGTGCCGACCACCTCGTCGAGGCCGGAGCGGTCCAGCGCGCTGGCGAGGAACTGGGCGGCGCCGGGAGGCGTACGGAGCACCACCAGGTTCCCGGAGTGGTCGGCGCCGGTGAGCAGCTCGCGGAGCAGCCGGTGCAGCCGCGCGGGGGCCGCCTCGGTGGTACGCAGCGGCGGGTTGCCGTCCTCGGGGATGACGTACACGGCGGGGCCGTCGGCGCCGCGTACCTTCACCGCGCCCAGCTCCTCCAGATCGCGGGAGAGGGTGGCCTGGGTGACGGAGACGCCGTCGCTGTGCAGCAGCTCGACCAGCTCGGTCTGGGAACGCACCGGGTGGTCGCGTACCAGCTGCACGATCCTGTCGTGCCGGGCGGTCTTGGTCACGGGGGTGGCAGACGTCATCGTCCCTCCTCCAGCAGCCAGGTGAGCAGCGCCTTCTGGGCGTGCAGCCGGTTCTCGGCCTGGTCGAACACGGCGCTGTGCGGGCCGTCCATCACCGCGTCGGTGATCTCCTCGCCGCGGTGCGCGGGCAGGCAGTGCAGCACGATCGTCGCCGGGTCCGCACCCGCCACCAGCTCCTCGTTGAGCTGGAAAGGCCAGAAGGGGGTACGCCGGTCCTGCCCGTCGCCGTCGCTGTTCATCGACGTCCAGGTGTCCGTGGCGAGCACGTGGGCACCGTCGGATGCCGCCGCCGGGTCGGTGCCGACGGTGACCGAGCCGCCGGTGGTGGCCGCGATCTCGGTCGCCCTGGTGATGACGGCCGGGTCGGGCTGGAACTCCGCCGGGCCCGCCACCTTCACGTGCATCCCCGCCGTCGCGCCCGCCAGCAGGTACGAGTGCGCCATGTTGTTCGACGCGTCGCCGAGGTAGCTGAGCGTACCGCCGCCGAGCGTGCCGAGCCGTTCGGTGACCGTCTGCAGGTCGGCGAGCAGCTGGCACGGGTGGAAGCCGTCGGTGAGCGCGTTCACCACCGGCACCGTGGCCGCCGCCGCCAGCTCGGCGATCCGTACGTCGGAGAAGGTACGGATCACGATCGCGTCGACGTACCGGGAGAGCACCTGCGCGGCGTCGGCGATCGTCTCGCCGCGGCCGAAGTGGGTGCTGCGGGCGTCGATGATCAGCGGCTGGCCGCCGAGCTGGGCGATCCCGATCTCGAAGGAGACCCGGGTACGCAGCGACGGCTTCTCGAAGATCACCGCGACCGCGCGCCCGTCCAGCGGCCGGGTGCCGAGCGGCTTGCGCTTCAGCTCGGCGGCGAGCGCCAGCACCTCGGCCTGCTCGGCAGGCGCCAGGTCGTCGTCGGTCAGGAAATGCCGGGTCATAGCGCGGCTCCGGTCTCGGTACGGGCGGCGGGGCGTTCGATCCCGGCGGCGGTGTCGAGCGCGGTGCTGTCCAGCGCGCTGTCGAGCCCGGCCGGCAACGCCGCCAGGAAGCTGTCGGCCTGCTCGGCAGTGAGGTTGAGCGGCGGCGCCAACCGCAGTACGTCGGGCTGCACCGGGTTGACCAGGAAGCCGGCCTGCTGCAGCTCGGTGGCGACCTGGGCGGCGACCCGCGCGGTGAGCACGATGCCGAGCAGCAGCCCGGCGCCGCGTACCTCCGCCACCAGGCCGTGCCCCAGGGCGTTCACGCCCTGCGTCAGCCGCTCCCCGACCGCGGTCACGTGGCCGAGCAGCCCCTCGGAGGAGATCGTGTCGAGTACGGCGAGCGCGGCGGCACAGCACACCGGGTTGCCGCCGAAGGTCGTACCGTGCATGCCGACGTCGAGCAGGTCGGCGGCGGGGCCGAAGCCGATGCAGGCGCCGATCGGCAGGCCGCCGCCCAACCCCTTTGCGAGGGTGATCACGTCGGGCTGGATGCCGTCGGCCTGGTACGCGTACCAGTGGCCGGTACGCCCGATCCCGGTCTGCACCTCGTCCAGCACCAGCAGCGCGCCCTGCTCCTCGGTGATGGCCCGGGCGGCGGCGAGGTAACCGGGCGGCGGCACCACGATCCCGTTCTCGCCCTGGATCGGCTCCAGGATCACCATCGCGGTGTCGTGGTCCACCGCGGCGGCCAGCGCGCCGATGTCGCCGTACGGGACGTGGGTGACCTCGCCGGGCAGCGGGTGGAACGGCTCCGCCTTCGCCGGCTGACCGGTGAGCGCCAGCGCCCCCATGGTCCTTCCGTGGAAGGCGCCGTCGGTCGACACCACGTGCTTGCGACCGGTACGCCGGGACAGCTTGAACGCCGCCTCGCTCGCCTCGGCGCCGGAGTTGGTGAAGAACACCCGCCCCGGTACGCCGGCGTGGATCAGCAGCCGCTCGGCGAGCGCGGCGGCGGGGGCGTTGGCGACCAGGTTGGACACGTGGCCGAGGGTGGCGATCTGGGTCGACACCGCCTCGACCACCGCCGGGTGGGCGTGGCCGAGCGCGTTGACGGCGATGCCGCCGTACAGGTCGAGATAGCGGCGGCCTGCCTCGTCGGTGACGACGGCGCCCTCGCCGCGTACCAGCGCGATCGGGGGCACCGGGTAGGTGTGCATCAGCGCGGTCGACCAGCGCTCGGTGATCGTCCCGCTGGGGACGGCGTGAGGCGCGGTCATGACGGCACCACCATGGTTCCGAACCCTTCGTCGGTGAAGACCTCCAGCAGCAGCGAGTGCGCCACCCGGCCGTCGATCACGTGCGCCTGCGGTACGCCACCGCGTACCGCCCGCAGGCAAGCCTCCATCTTCGGGATCATCCCGGCTTCCAGACCGGGCAGCAGCGCCGCGAGCCGGTCGGCGGTGATCTCCGAGAGCAGGCTGTCCCGGTCGGGCCAGTCGGCGTACAGCCCTTCCACGTCGGTGAGGACCACCAGCTTCTGCGCCCCGAGCGCGATGGCGAGCGCGGAGGCGGCGGTGTCGGCGTTGAGGTTGTGCACCACGCCGTCGGCGTCGGGGGCGACGGTGGAGACCACGGGGATCCGGCCGGCGGCGATCAGGTCGGTCACAGCCTCCGGCTTGACGGTCGCCACGTCGCCGACCAGCCCGATGTCGACCGCCTCACCGTCGACGTACGCGGGCCGGCGGATGGCCGTGAAGAGGTGAGCGTCCTCGCCGGACATCCCGACGGCGTACGGGCCGTGTTCGTTGATCAGCCCGACCAGTTCGCGCCCGACCTGGCCGACGAGCACCATCCGTACCACGTCGGCGGCCTCGGGGGTGGTGACCCGCAGCCCGCCCTTGAACTCGCTGTCGATGCCGAGCCGGGCCAGCATCGCGCCGATCTGGGGGCCGCCGCCGTGCACGACGACCGGCTTCAGGCCCGCGTACCGGAGGAAGACCATGTCGGCGGCGAACGCGGCCCGCAGCGCGGCGTCGGTCATCGCGTTGCCGCCGTACTTGACCACGACGGTGGCGCCGTGGAAGCGGCTCAGCCACGGCAGCGCCTCGATCAGCGTCGACGCTTTCTGCTGCGCCTGCTGGTGGTCACGCGACAGGGTCCCGGTCATGTGGAGTACGCCGAGTTCTCGTGGACGTACGCCTCGGTGAGGTCGTTGGTCCAGATGGTGGCCGCGTCGGCGCCGGCGTGCAGGTCGACCAGCACATGCACCGTCCGCCCGTCGAACCGCACCTTCGCCCGGTCCTCATAAGGCTGGCCGGCGCGGCAGACCTCGACGCCGTTGAAGGTGACGTCGATGGCGTGTGGCTCGAAGGTCGCCCCCGTGGTGCCGGCGGCAGCGAGCACCCGCCCCCAGTTGGGGTCCTCTCCGTACACCGCGCATTTGAACAGCGGGCTGCGGGCCACCGCGCGCGCCACCTCGAGCGCATCCGGCTCCGACGCCGCGCCGACCACCTCGATGGTGATGTCGTGGCCGGAGCCCTCGGCGTCGCTGAGCAGCTGCATCGCGAGGTCGTGACACAGCGCCGTGACCGCCTCGGTGAACGCGGCCAGCTCCGGGGTCACGCCGCTGGCGGCCGACGCGAGCAGCGCGACGGTGTCGTTGGTGGACTGGCAGCCGTCGGAGTCGAGCCGGTCGAAGGTCGCCGCGCACGCCTTCCGCAGCGCGGTGTCGCAGCCGGCCGCCTCGACGGCGGCGTCGGTGGTGAGCACCACCAGCATGGTGGCGAGCGCGGGGGCGAGCATCCCGGCGCCCTTCGCGATCCCGCTCACCGACCAGCCGTCGCCGTGCACCACGGCCCGCTTCGGCCGGGTGTCGGTGGTCATGATCGCCTCGGCCGCGTCTGATTCCCCGCCGGGGTCGAGCGCCGCTGCCGCCGCATCCACGCCGGCCAGCAGCGGTTCCCGCCGCAGCTGCTCCCCGATCAGCCCGGTGGAGCAGACCAGTACCTCACCGGCGCCGATCCCGAGCGCGGTGGCGACCCGCTCCGCGGTGGCGTGGGTGGTCTGGAAGCCTTCCGGCCCGGTGTAGCAGTTGGCCCCGGCAGAGTTGAGTACGACCGCCTTCACCCGTCCGCCGGCGACCACCTGTTCGCTCCACAGCACCGGGTTGGCCTTGCACCGGTTGCCGGTGAACACCGCCGCCGCGGCATCGGACGGCCCGTCGTTGACGAGCAGCGCCACGTCCTTGCCGCCGCTGCTCTTCAACCCCGCGGCGACGCCCGCCGCCCGGAATCCCGCCGGCAGGCTCATGGCGCGACTCCGTTCACCGCAAGGCCCGTGGTCTCCGGCTGTCCGAGCATCAGGTTGGCGCACTGCACGGCCTGCCCGGCAGCGCCCTTGCCCAGGTTGTCGATCGCGCTCTGCACCACGATCCGCCCGCTGTCGGCGTCCATGGTGGCCTGCAGGTGGCAGGAGTTGGAGCCGTACGTCGCGGCGGTCCGCGGCCACGCTCCCGCGTCGAGGAGGTGCACGAAAGGCTTACCGGTGTACGCGGCGGCCAGCGCGTCGCGGACGTCAGCGTCAGTGACGCCCGGCGCGGCTGGCAGAGCGGTGACCGTGGCGAGGATGCCGCGCGGCATCGGGGCCAGCACCGGGGTGAACGAGAGGGTCCGCGCGGCGGTGGCCTGCTTCATCTCCGGCGTGTGCTGGTGCCGCCCGACCTTGTAGCCGGTCAGGTCACCCATCACCTCGCTGCCGAGCAGGTGCGGCTTCGCGCTGCGCCCCGCGCCGGAGGTGCCCGAAGCGGCGACCACCACCACGTCGTCAGGGCTCGCCAGGCC
>JBOGDG010000103.1:0-8539 GCA_050701655.1 Micromonosporaceae bacterium | reverse complement strand
GGCGCGGGCAGCGTCACGGGCGCGGACGGCGCGGCGGGTCAGTCGAAGGGGATCTGGTTCAGGATGGCGGCCGCCAGCTGCTCCGCGACCGGGGCGGCCGCGTCGGGGTCGAGTCGCTCGCCGTGGAGCTCCACGGTGACCACCACGTCGCCCCGGCACACCGCCACCGCCACCGACTCCTCGTCCGCCCAGCGGTAGCCGAGGTCGCCGATCTCCACCGGTGTTGCCCCGTCGTGAACCCGTGGTTCGCCAGCCACCTCCTCGTACGCCTGCTTGGCGCCGCTAGCGAACGTACGGCCGACGTGGCGTTCGATGCCCACCGTCAGCGAGTCGAACACCGGCTCGGTATCGGAGGCGGCGGACGCGTCGCACTCCCGCCGCTGACCGTCGTAGGCCTCCGGCGTCTCCGACTCCAGTGGCTCGCGCTGCGCCGCCGGCCAGTGCTTGTCCAGCCCGGCCCGCTCGACCGCCTCGCAGGCGTCCGGCAACGCGGTCGCCTGCGGCGCCCACGGCGGGATAATCGGTGCGGTGGCCAGCCGTACCAGCCCCACCAGCGCGAGCAGCCCGAACACCACCAGCACCACGGTGGCGAAGATCGCCAGCCCCGACCGGACCGGTACGTCGACGCGGCCGCCGTACCGCTGAGCGTGTTCCCGGAAGCTGGCAAGTGCGGAGGTCAGCCGCGGGTCCTCGCGGCGCAGGGCGTGCGGCGGCGCCACCCGGATCACGGTGTTGTTGGCGAGCCGTACCCCGATCAGGTTCAGGAAGCCCACCCGGATCACGCCGACCCCGACCACCGCCGGCCAGGGCACGAGCCCGCGCCGACCGCCGACCGCCTGCGGCGGATAGTCCACGCCGTACGGGCTGAGCACGGTGTACCGCCGTTTCCGCGCCATCACCCACGCCATGAGCAGCACCAACGGCGTCCCGATCAGCAGCATGACGCCCGGCAGTAGCCCCAGATCCCAGAAGTCCACGGGTCTCGGGTAGCCGACGATCAGGTCTGTCACCCAGCCGAACGCCAGCATGAACAGGGCGTAGAAGACGACGAAGCCGAGAAACGTGAGCAGGTTGGTGGTGACGTAGTCGCGCGTGGAGATCCGGAATTCGACCTGGTCCGCCGCCACCCCGGTGTGCTGCACGTTGCCCTCCCGTACCCCCGTAGTCGGGTCAAGCCTGGCAGGCTACCGCAACGTACGACTCAGGAGAGGCCACCGAACAGGGTGGTGACCGAGCCGTCGTCGAACACCTCGCGGATGGCGCGGGCCACCAGCGGCGCGATCGAGAGCACGGTGAGCTTGTCGAGCCGCTTCTCGGGCGGGATCGGCAGCGTGTTGGTGAGCACGACCTCGCTGATCCGGCTGTTCTTCAGCCGCTCGGTGGCGGGGTCGGCCAGCACGCCGTGGGTGGCGGTGGCGACCACCTGCGAGGCGCCGGCCTCGAACAGCAGGTCGGTGGCGTTGCAGATGGTGCCGGCGGTCTGGATCTCGTCGTCGACGATCACGCAGACCCGGCCCTCCACCTCGCCCACCACGCGGTGCGCCACCACCTCGCCGGGCTTCATCGGGTCGCGGGTCTTGTGGATGAACGCCAGCGGGCAGCCGCCCAGCCGGTCGGTCCAGCGCTCGGCGACCCGTACCCGGCCGGAGTCGGGGGCGACCACGGACAGCGGCTGGCCGGCGTACTTCTTCTCGATGTACTCCGAGAGCAGCGACAGCGCGAACAGGTGGTCCACCGGGCCGTCGAAGAAGCCCTGGATCTGCGCGGTGTGCAGGTCGACGGTGAGGATCCGGTTGGCGCCCGCGGTCTTCAGCAGGTCCGCGACCAGCCGCGCTGAGATCGGCTCCCGGCCGCGGTGCTTCTTGTCCTGCCGGGAGTACGGGTAGTACGGCAGCACCGTGGTGATGCGCTTGGCGGAGCCGCGCTTGAGCGCGTCCACCATGATCAGCATCTCCATCAGCCAGTTGTTCGGCCTGCCGCTGATCGACTGCACCACGAAGGCGTCCGAGCCACGTACCGACTCCTTGTAGCGGACGAAGATCTCGCCGTTCGGGAAGTCGTACGCGTCGGTCGGGGTGAGCTCGATGCCCAGCTCGCGACCGATCTCCTCGGCCAGCGCCGGAAAGGCCCTGCCCGAGAAGAGCATCAACGTTTTGCGGTTCTCCGTAACGATGCCGCCCATCGCCCACCTGCCCCCTGGATCAACCCACTGGTTAGCCGGAGTTCGCGCCCCGCCGGCCAGGCGTGTGCGCAGTGTCAGTCTCACCTGGGCCCTCGGGGGCCCGCACCCCGGGGTGGCCGGTCTCACCGGCCGGCGCCTCCGGGTGGGTCGCCGGCTGACCGGCGGCCGGGTCGGGGGTCATTTCGGCTTTGGCCTCGGCTGCTGGCTCGCTGGCGGCAAGGGCGCGGGCGGCGGCCTCGGCCGCCGCGGAGCCGGGGCGGCGTTGCAGCACCCAGCGCTCGAAGATCCGCTGCGGCCCGCCCGACACCGACAACGATCCCGGGGGTACGTTGCGCCGCACCACCGTGCCCGCGCCGGTGTACGCGCCGTCGCCCACCTCCACCGGCGCCACGAACATGTTGTCCGAGCCGGTACGGGCGTGGTCGCCGATCACCGTACGGTGTTTGCGTTCGCCGTCGTAGTTGACGAACACCGACGCGGCGCCGATGTTGGTGTGCTCCCCGATCGTCGCGTCCCCCACGTACGACAGATGCGGGATCTTGGAGCCCTCGCCGATCTGGGAGTTCTTCGTCTCCACGTACGTGCCGATCTTGACCTTGCGGGCGAGCCGGGTGCCGGGCCGCAGGTACGCGTACGGGCCGACCACGCACTCCGGCCCGATCTCGGCCTGCACGCTGTACGCCCGCAGCACACTGGCCCCCTCGCCGACGCTGGTGTCGATCAGCGTCACCTCGGGGCCGATGGTCGCCGTGGACTCGACGGCGGTCGCGCCCTGCAGGTACACGTTGGGGCGCAGCGTCACGTCGGGGGCCAACGACACCGTGACGTCCACCCACGCGGAGTCCGGGTCGTCCATGGTCACGCCGGCGCGCATCCAGTCGGTGTTGATCCGGCGCTGCATCAGCCGGCGCAGACCCGCGAACTCGGCCCGGTCGTTGCACCCCAGCGCCTCGGTGGCGTCGGGTGCGACGTGGGTGCCGACCCGGTGGCCGTCGGTGCACAGCAGCCCGAACACGTCGGTGAGGTACTGCTCGCCCTGGTCGTTGTCGGTGGACAGCTTCTCCAGCGCGTCGCGCAGCAGCGCCGCGTCGAACGCGTAGATCCCGGCGTTGATCTCCCGGATGGCGCGCTGCTCGGCGGTGGCGTCCCGCTCCTCCACGATCGCGGCGAGCCCGCCGGCCGCGTCGTGCACGATCCGGCCCAGCCCGTCCGGCTGGTCGACCTCGGCGGTCAGCACGGTCGCCGCGCTGCCGGCCTGCTCGTGCGCGTCCAGCAGTGCCTCGACGGTCTCCGCCCGCAGCAGCGGTACGTCGGCGTTGAGCACCACCAGGGTGCCGGTCAGCTCGGGGTGCGCCGCGAGCGCGATCCGTACGGCGTGGCCGGTGCCGTGCTGCTCGGCCTGCAGCACCGGCTCGGCTTCCGGGGCGACTTCGGCGAGATGCGCGCGCACCTGGTCCGCGCCCCGCCCCACCACCACCAGGGTGCGGCTGGCCCCGAGCGGCGCGGCGGCGGCGAGCACGTGGCCGAGCAGCGTACGGCCGAGCATCGGATGCAGCACCTTCGGCGTCGCCGACTTCATCCGCTTGCCCTCGCCCGCCGCGAGTACGACGACCGTGCGCGGGCGCGCTCCACCGCTCACCAGTGCCCCCTAAGATTCAGACATATCGGAGAAGCTGGGGCACCAGGACTCGAACCCGGACCTAACACCACCAAAGGGTGTCGTGCTGCCAATTACACCATGCCCCACAGCGCCGTCCCATCATTCCACTCGACGCCCGTCGAGCCCAACAGGGATCCGCTAGTCGCGACGTGCGCCGTCCGGCCAGACCACGGTCACGAGGATGCCCTGACCTCGGGCGTACGCGACCACATCCGCCGTACCTCCATGACCCCGAGCCGGTCGTCCGTCCCACACCGCGAACAACCGATCGACTCCCCGCAGCATCTCCACGCTGGCCGCCATGTGGGCCTGCTCGTCCGACCGCACATGCTCAAGCCGACGCACCTCGCCCGCTCGGGCGAGAAGTTCGTCGTACGTCGCCCAGGCCGCCTCAGGCAGCCCGTCGCGATACTCGTCTGCTGGCACCACCACCGCCAACCGGCCGCCGGCATCCAGCAGCGCGCGGGCGAAGATCTGATCCGCGCCATCGGCCAGGCAACTCACTCCGGTCAGCTCCCCATCGCCGGACAGTGCCCGAAGCTCCGAGGAGATCGCCTCCCGAACCAGCGCCTCGGTGTCCCGATCGAGCCCGCGATGACCGGTGATCGCGACCCGCATCACGCCTCGCCCTCCAACGCCACCCGTAGCTTCTGGTCGAGCGAAGCCACCGGTTCGGTGCGGCGATCGGGTAACCCGGAGCGGAAGCGTACGGCTGCGTGAAGGATGCGGTCTGACGTCAGCTCGTGACCGGTGTCGACGGCACGTCCTGCCACCACACAGGCCCGCTCGATATCGCCTTGGTCGGCAAGCGCCTCCGCGTACGCCAGCTCCGTCAGCGCGCGCTGTTTGGGTGCCTGCGTGGCGCCTTCCAGCGTCCCGAATAAGGCTGTGGCAGCGACGGCGCGACCCAGCGTGGCGCTCACCTGAGCCTGGTAGGTGGCGAGCTTCTGCGCATCGAAGCGGAACAACCACGGCCAGACCGCCTCCGACCGCTCCGCTCGTGCGAGCCTCCGATCGGCCGACCTGAGTAGGTCAAATGCCGTCTCATCGCGGGCCTCTGCGAGTGCGACGGCCTCCATGACGTCGAGCCAGACGGTCGCGATCTCAGGCAGTACGCGCCCGTGAGCCTCACGCCGGGCGTCGCGTACCAGACGCAGGCCATGTGTGGCGTTGCCCGCCTGGGCTTCGAAATGACCAGCGCTGGCGATCATGTACAGCCCGACCAGCCAATGGCCAGACCGGCGAGCCTGCCGCGCAGCGAGCTGGTAGTGCCGCCGCGCGTTCCCGACTTCGTCCATGTCGAGATACAGCCACGCCGCCAGTCCCGCGGCTTCGCTCACCACGGTGCGGAAACGGCGCGACGGCCGGCGGGCGAGGTGCCCCACGACGAGACCAAGATGCGCTTCTACCGCTGCCTCTCTTGGCATGCCACCAGTCATGAGGAGCCCTGACGCGCCGACCGCTGCCGTCACGAGCTGCCTGCGATCCGTGTCTGCCTCCTCGTCATCGTCCCCGAGCAGCAACGCCATCCGGGCGCGCTCCCCGTCGTTCGCGCGGGCGAGGGCGGTGTCCAACGCCGCCTGCATCTCCGGACGAGGGGTGACCGCGCTCTGTCCGGCCGCCCAGTTGGACACCGTCCGGACGCCCACGCCAAGGCGAGCAGCGAAGTCCCGGACGCTGAGCCGCAGCGCCTGTCGCAGCGCTGATGCCTCGCGACCAGTCCACACCCGCACCGTTCTCACGGCAACAGCTCCTCGATCGTGCGCGTCAGTCGACTTCCCGCGAACCGGTTTGCGCCGGCGTTGCACCAGTACGGCCACGCTACGGCATTCCTCCGGTTACCGGATGTGCTGGACGCTCGACTCGAAGTCACAGCCGGCCGCGAGTCGCCGGCACCCACGAGGGGAGCGTCGGAACCCGATGAATACCACCGCGTTGGAAGGTCAGGCACGTCTTCTGGCTGCCGTACACCAGCCTGTGCGTGAACCTTGGTATCGGTGGCAGCGTCGCTGCCGCGCCTGCGGCGAACGGTGGCGCTGCAAGTACGCACGCTGGGCCGCCGATTACCTCGCGGGGCGCAATCCGGGATGGCGACCGGTATGAGCCATCGGCCGTGGCAGATCGGGAACCTGTACGCGGCCGATCCGCTCCGCGTCCGGGCAGACCACCGGGCGTCGTGGTGGCACCAAGCACTGGGACGCTGCGGATGCGGCACGGCCCTCCCGTGCCCCGCGCGGTGGTACCCCCACCACGTACTGTGCGGCTACGTGTTGACGTCATCGGGAGGATCAGCGTGGCGGGTCTGGACGACTTGATCGCACCGCCCTTCCTCGATCAACTCAACGTCCAGGCGTGAGACTCACCGCGTGGGGTCCGGCCGCGTGCGGTGAGAGCTAACACGTGGGCCGTAGTAGGTGCCAGTTACGGTTTCGTAGGTTACGGTGTCGTAGGTAGCTAGAAGCGCGCCCGCGCCAGCCACGAGAGGCCTGCCGATGACGACACCAACCGCCGCAGCTGAGACCACCGTCCGTACTCCCAAACCGCTCACCGAGGGACCGATCTCCACCGGGTCGCAGGTCGCGGTCTGGATCTTCGTGGTGGTGCCGTTCCTGGCGCTGCTCGCCGCCGTACCGGTGGCATGGGGTTGGGGTCTTTCCTGGATCGATGTGGCGATCACGGTGGTGATGTACAACGTCACCGGCATGGGCATCACGGTCGGCTTCCACCGGTACCTGACCCACGGGTCGTTCAAGGCGAAGCGGTGGATGCGGGTGATGCTCGCGGTAGCCGGCTCGCTCGCCGTGCAGGGGCCGCCGATCCAGTGGGTGGCTGACCACCGGCGGCACCACGCGTACAGCGACAAAGAGGGCGACCCGCACTCCCCCTGGCGGTACGGCACCAGCGTCAAGGCGCTGGCCAAGGGCTTCTACTACGCGCACCTCGGCTGGCTGTTCGAGCGGGTGCCGAGCAACCGCGAGCGGTTCGCCCCCGACCTGCTCGCCGACCGTGACCTGCGCCGCGTGGACAAGATGTTCTTCCCGCTGGTCGCCGTCACTCTGGTGGCTCCCGCGATCGCCGGGGGGCTGCTCACCTGGTCGTGGTACGGCGCGATCACCGCGTTCTTCTGGGCGTCCCTGGTGCGGATCTCCTTCCTGCACCACGTCACCTGGTCGATCAACTCGATCTGCCACATGGTCGGCGAGAAGCCGTTCGACTCCCGGGACAAGGCCGCCAATTTCTGGCCGCTGGCGATCCTGTCGTTCGGCGAGAGCTGGCACAACCTGCACCACGCCGACCAGACCTGTGCCCGGCACGGTGCGCTGCGCGGTCAGATCGACACTTCCGCCCGGCTGATCTGGCTGTTCGAAAAGGCCGGCTGGGTGTACGACGTGCGCTGGCCGAAGCTGGACCGGCTCACCGCCAAACTCGCCGCCACGGACGACGGGTCCGAGCGGCGGCCCATCAAACTGGCACGATGACCGGGTGACCGCCAAATCAACGGGGAGCCCGCCGCGCAATGGCGGGCGGGTGCGGATGTCCTCCGCGCAGCGCCGCGAGCAGCTGATCGCCATCGGGCGGCAGCTGTTCGCCGAGCGCGGATACGACGCGACCAGTGTGGAGGAGATCGCCGCCCGGGCGAAGGTCTCCAAGCCGGTCGTGTACGAGCACTTCGGCGGCAAGGAAGGCCTGTACGCCGTCGTGGTCGACCGCGAGGTCCGCGCCCTGCTGGACCGGATCACCAACGCGTTGACCGCCGGCCATCCCCGGGAGCTGCTGGAGCAGGCCGCGATCGCGCTGCTCAGCTACATCGAGAGCGAGACCGACGGCTTCCGGGTGCTGGTACGCGACTCGCCGATCATCTCCGCGGAGAACAACTTCTCCAGCGTCCTCAACGACGTCGCCCACCAGGTCGAACACATCCTCGGACTGCAGTTCAAGCAGCGCGGCTACGACCGCAAACTCTCCGAGCTGTACGCCCAGGCGCTGGTCGGGATGGTGGCGCTGACCGGTCGCTGGTGGCTGGACGTACGCAAGCCGAACAAGGAGACCGTCGCCGCGCACCTGGTCAACCTGGCGTGGAACGGCCTGTCCCATCTGGACTCGAAGCCGAGCCTGCGCACCACCCGCCGCTGACCCGGGTCGCGCGTGACCCGGCGTTGCCGGGGGCTGACACAATCCGGACATGACCACCGACGCGGCTCAGGATCCGGACCGGTTCGACGGGCTGTTCGAGCACTGGGAGCGGTACGCCGGCGAATGCCAGGGCGCGGAGTCGGCGACCGTACGAGGTTACAACCGGGGCTACGACCTCGCCTTCTACCAACCACCGGACGGCGACATCGTCACCGTCGGCAGCAACGGCCTGCGGTTCCAGAAGTACGCCGCACTGAAGGAGCAGGAGCTGGCCTGCTCCGCGTACGCCGCCCAGGAGGGGGCCGCCCGGTACCTGGTCGACATCACCGCGTCCCGGGTGATCGCCACCGGACAGGGGCTGAGCTACGGCGACGTGGTCCGCAACGACGCGCCGCTGGTCCCCGACACCGGGATCTACGGCGTACTGGCGGCGGCGCACCCGTACTTCCCGGGGGAGTTCGACCTGTACCGGGACGCCGACGGTGAGGTGCAGCTGCACCTGATCACGCTGGTGCCGGTCACCGAGGGCGAGCTGCGGCTCTTCGACGCGCTGGGTGAGGAGG
>JBOGDG010000102.1:0-8579 GCA_050701655.1 Micromonosporaceae bacterium | reverse complement strand
CGACCAGGTGGAGATCCTGGCCGCGCTGGACAAGGAGCGGGCGGCCGACGTACTGGAGGAGATGGATCCCGACGACGCCGCCGACCTGCTCCGCGAGCTGCCGGTGGCGCAGCGGGAGGAGCTGTTCGGGCTGATGGAGCCCGAGGAGGCCACCCCGGTACGCCAGCTGATGAGCTACCGCGAAGGCACCTCGGGCAGCGTGATGACCTCCGAGCCGGTGATCGTCACCCCGGACACCACCGTCGCGGAGGCGCTCGCCGCGATCCGGGAGCCACAGCTGGCACCGGCGATCGCGGCACAGGTGTTCGTCTGCCGGCCGCCCACGCTGACGCCGACCGGGCGCTACCTCGGGATGGTGCACTTCCAGCGGCTGCTGCGGGAGCCGCCCAGCGAGCTGGTGGGCGGGGTGATCGCCAACGACATCGACCCGGTCCCGCCGGCCACCCCGCTGATCGAGACCACCCGGCTGATGGCCACGTACGACCTGATCGCGATGCCGGTGGTGGACTCCAGCGACCGGCTGGTCGGCGCGGTGACCGTCGACGACGTACTGGACCAGCTGCTGCCCGCCGACTGGCGGGACCGGGACCATGACTGAGCAGCGCCACGTCGACGCCCGCGGCCGGCGGCGCCTGGACCAGCCGCGCGAACGGTCACGCCTGACAATGCCCAGACCCAGCCCCGACGCGTTCGGGCGGTTCGCCGAAGGCTTCGCGCAGTACATGGGCACCCCAGCCTTCCTGCTCTACATGACCCTTTTCGTGATCATCTGGATCAGTCTGAACCTGATCGGGATGTTCGGTCTGCGCTGGGACCCGTACCCGTTCATCCTGCTGAACCTGTTCTTCAGCACCCAGGCCTCGTACGCCGCGCCGCTGATCCTGCTGGCGCAGAACCGGCAGACCGACCGGGACCGGATCGCGCTGGAGGAGGACCGGCGGCGGGCCGCGATGCAGAAGGCCGACACCGACTTCATGGCCCGCGAGCTGGCTTCGCTGCGGCTGGCGCTGGGCGAGGTCGCCACCCGCGACTTCATCCGCTCCGAGCTGAGCCGGATGCTGGAAGAGCTGGACGAACGCGAGGGCGAGCCTCGCGCCACCCGGGACTCAGCCCGGCGAAGCTAGACAGCCTCAGGCCGGCGCGGCCAGCAGGCCGCGTTCCATCGCCACGGTGACCGCGCGGGTACGGTCGTCCAGGGAGCCGGTGATCACCGACCCGGCCACCGCCTCGGGCGTCCGCCCTTTCTGCAGGAACGGCAGCGCCGCCAGCACCACGGAGAGCCCTACCGAGTAGGCGACCGCCCTGCGCAGCGGCAGCATCATCCAGATGTGCGGGAACGCGATTAACAGCAGGAAGTGGTTGAAGCCGTCCAGCATCACCAACGCCACGGTGGCCGCGCAGACCAACAGCACGTACGGGTACGCCCGCACGCCCGGCTGGCGGTCGTACAGGTGCCTCCCGACCGCCCACACCGTCAGCACCGCCCTGCCAACGCACCGCAGTGCCACCATGCACCAACGTTGCCGCACCGCGTCCGCCCACCGCAGCGGTCGCTGGTTGGGTCAGCCCCTCCACCGGTCGGTGGAGGGGCTGACTGTCGCAGTGGTGGCGGTCATGCATCCGGGTGGGAGACGATCCGCCAAAGCTGATACCAATGACCGCTAGAGCACGGCACCGTCCAGAGAGTGCCCTCCGAACTGCGATAGAGACACCCGCCGGTCTTCGGATGCGCGATCCTCACGTACCCACTGTCGGGTATGACACGCCATGTTTGATACGCCCCGCCGTTGCAGTCGTGCATGTAGACGTCACCGATGCCGTTCGATCGCGGTTCGTTCGCGTCCAGACAACGGTTCGACCCCACGCCTCTGATCCTGTCTCCGTCCCAGAACTGGCCATACCACTCCCACACCTGGTAGTAGGTCGCACGACATCTCGTCCAGCCCACCCACCCTGTGTTCCCAGACCCGTGGTGGCCCTCAATGCAGTACTGGTACCCCGGAATCTTGAAGTAGTGCCACGCCACGCTCGGCGACACATCGCGGCCGTCTGGCTGGGTCGCGTCGGCCCGCGGGCTAGCACCAGCCACACCTGAGACTGCGGTTAGAGACAGCACGAGCACCATTGCTCCCAAGAGCGTTCTTAGCTTCCGGGTCATGAGAGCTCACCTCTCTGCAGGGGATGGGAGGCTCGACCGAGCCGGCAGCCATACCCTGGCAGTCGCCGCTCACAAACCGCTCAGTCCCGTCAGGTGGCAGCGAGGCGGAAGCCGTTGCCGGTGAAGGCGGCACCCGGGGTTTCGGAGTTGAGCAGCACGCCGGAGGCGCCGGAGGCGAGTACGGCGTCGACGTACATGCCGCGGCCCTGGGCGTTGCCGTCGGTGAGGTACGCCCACCGCACGTGGGTGGCGCCGTCTGGCAGCGCGGCCCGGGCGCGCGCCCACTGCCGGCCGGCGTACCCGGAGAAGGCTCCGTCGCTGGTCCACTGGTGGCCGCCGGCGACCAGCGAGAACGGCAGCTTCGCCCAGGTGGTGCCGCCGTCGGTGGAGACCTCGACCCGCCCGGAGTCCCAGCCGGTCTCGGTGTCGTACCAGAGGGCGAAGCTCAGCGACGTCTCGCGCGCCGGCCGGCTCAGCGCACCGGTCAGGTGCCCCGGCACTCCGTCGTCCCAGTCGGCCCGCCAGGCGGTGGGGCCGGCGGCGGGGCGTACTGGGGTGGCCAGCCCGAAGTCGCGGGTCATCGCGCGGCGGGACTGGTTGTTGCTGCCCCAGTTCCGGCTCGGGTGCACCCGATTGGAGAGGAAGATCACGAACGAGTGCGCGATCGGGTCGATCGACAGCGAGGTGCCGGTGTAGCCGGTGTGCCCGAACCCGACCGGCGAGGCGAGCGGCCCCATGTACCAGTGCTTGTTCAGCTCGAAGCCGAGGCCGCGTTGGCTCGCCGAGGTGCCGATGTGGGCGTTGTAGTTGACCAGCGCCGTGCGGACGGTGTTGGTGGCGAGGATCCGGCGGGTGCCGTACACCCCTCCGTTGAGCAGCATCTGGCAGAACACCGCGAGGTCCGAGGCGGTCGAGAAGATCCCGGCGTGCCCGGCGACCCCATCCAGCGACCAGGCGTTCTCGTCGTGCACCTCACCGTGGATCAGCGGGCGGCCGGCCCACGGCTGCTCCTCGGTGGCGGCGATCCGCGGCTTCAGCTCGGTCGGCGGGTTGTACATCGTGTCGGTCATTCCGAGCGGCCCCGTGATCCGTTCGGCGACCAGCAGGTCCAGCGACTTGCCGGTGAGCGTCTCCGCGATCTTGCCGAGTGTGATCAGCCCCAGGTCGGAGTAGATGTACTGGTTGCCCGGGGTGGCGCCGGGCTGCAGCGTGGAGGCGTACACCGCAGCGACCCGTTCGTCGGGGGTGGGGTACCGGCTGTAGAGCGGGATCCAGGCGCGCATCCCGGAGGTGTGGGTGAGCAGCTGGCGTACGGTGATCGCGTCCTTGCCTTCCGCCGCGAAGTCGGGGATGTAGCCCGCGACCGGCCCGTCCAGGTCGATCCGGCCCTGCTCGACGAGCTGCAGCACCACCACGGTGGTGAACAGCTTCGACACCGACGCCATGTCGAAGATCGAGTCTTCCCGCATGTCGATCCACTGGTCGCGGGGCAGCTCGACCCCGATCGTCTTGCCGTCCTCGACCCGGGTGCCGCTGTAGCGCAGCGCGTGCCCCACCGCGGCGTGCTGCACGATCACGCCGTCCTTGGCGCCGAGCACCACGGCGCCGCCGTACGACGGGTAGCCGGGGTGGTCCGGGGTCGGCTCGAGGTACGCCGCCGCGTCGGTGGCCATCCGGTCGATCTGCTCGCTGATCAACCCCACCTCGACCGGGTCGCCGGTGCGCAGGGTACGGACCGGGAACACCAGGTCGTCCGGCGTCACGGTGGGCGGGCCGGTCTCGACCGGCTGTGCCGCGGCGGGGGAAGAGACCACGACCGCGAGGGTAGTGAGTGCGGCGATGCCGATCAGGCCACGCAAGGTCATCATTGGAAAGACCCTTCCAGTTTGGTACGCGTACCGAAGAAATCCTCCACCTTCGCGGGCCATGAGGGAAGCCCCACTGGTCGATCGATCCTGCCGCCGTAGCATGGGGGGCATGGCAACCGACCAGATCACCGCGGCCGTGCACGAGGCGCTGGCCGCCGTACAGGACCCCGAGATCCGCCGCCCGATCACCGAGCTCGGGATGGTGCGCTCGGTGGACGTCACGCCCGACGGCGGGGTCACGGTCGGACTGCTGCTCACCGTGGCGGGCTGCCCGTTGAAGGACAAGCTGCGTACCGACATCGAGGCCGCGGCCGGCGCCGTCACCGGCGTGACCAGCGTGAACGTCGATTTCGGGGTGATGACCGAGCAGCAGCGCAAGGAGCTGCAGTCCTCGTTGCGGGGCGGCGCCGGCCCGGAGCCGGTGATCCCGTTCGCGCAGCCCGGCTCACGTACCCGGGTGTACGCCGTCGCCTCCGGCAAGGGCGGGGTCGGCAAGTCCAGCGTGACCGTCAACCTGGCTGTCGCACTCGCCGCCAAGGGGCTGCAGGTGGGCGTGGTGGACGCCGACATCTACGGCCACTCGGTGCCCCGGATGCTGGGCGTGGACACCCCGCCCACCCAGGTGCAGGACATGATCATGCCACCCCAGGCGCACAGCGTGAAGGTGATCTCGATCGGGATGTTCACCCGGGGCAACGCCGCGGTGGTGTGGCGCGGCCCGATGCTGCACCGGGCGCTGCAGCAGTTCCTCGCCGACGTCTACTGGGGCGACCTGGACGTGCTGCTGATGGACCTCCCGCCCGGCACCGGCGACATCGCGATCTCGGTCGCCCAGCTCGTGCCCAACGCCGAGATCCTGGTGGTGACCACCCCGCAGCAGGCCGCCGCCGAGGTCGCCGAACGCGCCGGCGCGATCGCGATGCAGACCCACCAGCGGCTGGTCGGCGTGGTGGAGAACATGTCCTGGCTCGAGCTGCCCGACGGATCCCGCATGGACGTGTTCGGCAGCGGCGGCGGCGCCCAGGTATCCGACGCACTGACCAAGCTGCTCGGCGCCCCGGTGCCGCTGCTCGGCCAGATCCCGCTGGAGACCAAGCTCCGGCAGGCCTCCGACGAGGGCAAACCACTCGTGCTCACCGAGCCCGACAATCCCGCCAGCGCGGAGCTGCGCCAGGTCGCCGACCGGCTTTCCGTACGCCGCGAGAGCCTCGCCGGCAAACCGCTGGGCCTCTCGCCGGCCGGCCGCTGAGGCTCACTCCGACCCTGCGGCGATCAGCGCTCGACCGCGAGCCGCACCCCGAGTCCGACGAAGATGCCTCCGGTGGCCACATCGATACGGCGCCTGGCGGCCCGCCGGCGCCGCAGCCAGGTCCCGATCCGCCCAGCGAGGACTCCGACGGTCCCGTCGACCAAGAACTCCAGAACGATCAGGATCGCTCCCAAGATCGCGAACTGCAGCCACACCCGCCCCAGCCGCGGGTCGATGAACTGTGGCAGGAACGCGATGGTGAACGCGACCATCTTGGGGTTCAGCAGGTTGGTCAGCAGGCCACTGAGGAACGCACGTCGGGCGGTCATCCCGCCCGCCACGGCCGGTGTGTGAGGCTCGTCGTCAGCACGGTTGCGCCGGCGAATCATCTGCACTCCGAGGTAGATCAGATACGCGGCGCCCACAATGCGCACCGCCGTGAAGGCGACCGGGACCGCGGCGAACAGGGCCGCTAGACCGACGGCCGCGACCGCGACATGGATCGCCTCGCTGGTAGCGACCCCCGCGGTGGCCAGCAAGCCCGCGCGCGGCCCGCCCCGCATCCCGCACCCCAGGACGAACAGCATGTCGGGACCTGGCGTGATCATCGCAACGATGGTGGCCAACGTGAACACCGCGAGCAGGTGCTGATCAATCGGCATGACACGATACTGTCATCACACCACGGGCCGGGGCATCGCCATTGACTGTCGCCGCGCGGTGCGCCGTGTCACAGGCTGGTCGCGGTCCCCCGATCTGCCACGACCCACATCGGACAGTCAGCAGGGATCAGTCCGGCTCCGCGGCGATCAGCTCCTGCAGCGCCTGGGCAGCGCTCACAATCAGCTTCCGGGCCTGCTCGCCCGTCACGGCGTCATCCCACAGCCGGTCCATCACCCGGTGGTACGCCACTGCCTCGTCCCCGTAGTGCACGGCCTCCCCGACAAACGTCTCCACGTACGCCACGTCATCGATCAGGGAGAACGAGTTCTGCGGGGTGACAGCCAGCGGAATACCCGTGGGGAGGATGCCGAATCGAATGTTCGACATTCCGGACACCACAGCAAGCAGGCGATCCATCTGGCCGAGCATCACACTGAGTGGGCAGATCACCCATCGGAGGACAGGCTCGGCAAGCAAGAACTCGAACTGCTTGGTGTGGTCGTAGAGATACTGCTGGCGCTGCATCCTCGCCGTCACGGCGCCATCGAGCTGATCGGACGGCGCGCCGTGGAGCGCGGCACCCTCCCCGATGACGACACGGGCGTAGTCAGCGGTCTGCAATTCGCTCGGCACGTAGGCCAAAGTGAAGTCCCGGACGCTCGCCGCGTCACGGATCAGATCGTTGTAGCCAGACTGGATCTGGGCTAGGCCCTGACGCATGCGTCGCCGCCAGTCGTGATGCCGAGTCGAGAGTCGCTCAAGGTGACCGAGCATCTCCGCAAGTTCCGCCTGGTCAGCGCCACAGGTTGTCAGCCAGGCGCGCACATCGGCCGACGTCGGGGCCTGGCGACCATTCTCGATCTTCGAAACCTTCGACTGCGGCCAGCCGTTCTGAGCCGCGAGCTGCGTGCCAGTGAGCGCGGCCCGGAGCCGGGTGGCCCGCAAGCGCTCTGCGAGGCCACCCGGCTGGGTCATCCACTCTTGCAGTGGATCAACGGGCCTTACCACGAACCTCCTTGGGCGGGACCTCACCAGCGATCCGGCGAGCATGGTAGATCGCGAGATCGCGCCACGCGTTAGCCTGCACCACGGTTTCCGGCTCAGTCACCAGTTCGGTTCTGACTCGCCGACCTTCCTGGTCGAACTCCATCTCAATCAGACGATCGCTGTCGAACAGCCACCAGTCGACATTGCCGGCGGCAGGCAGCAGGCCGAATTCGTGAGCCTGCTGGCGAGTGACGTACCACTGAACCTCACCGGTCGCGACGTTCACTGCACTTGTCCAACGCAGCCAGCGCTGATAGTCGGTGGGAGGGTCTTCGAACACACGTACTCGCTCCATCCGGCCGCCACCCTCGGTGAGCTCAGTGACGAGCTTCCACCACGGATGCTTTCGGTCCTCGTCCTGCCAAGGATCTGTGACCTCGCCGGCGAGGAACCTTCGCACTGGTTCCTGCTCCTCCGGCACCAGGTATGCCGGCTGCAGCTCCAGCCGGAACGCTGTGTACTTGATCTTGGTGAACTCCGTCCACCACTCGTCGTCGTTCAACGGGCGCCTCATGCTCAGCCCAGTGCCTTCAGGCGGTCCAGAACGTTCGCGGGCACGTAGACCGCATCCTCGTCATCGGCGAGTTGTCGCAGTTGCGCGCGGGCCTCTGCGTCAAGCACACGGCCCTGCACCACGTAGCCGCCCTCGGCTCGATACAACGCCGGACAGCCGTTCTTTCCTGACTCGCCGTCCTTCCAAAGCCATTCGAGCCTCATGTCAGACTTCCGTCTCTGCCGGCATCCAGTCGGTGTGCGTGAGCAGCTAAGCACGGGTAAGCTACTTTGAGCAAGTATTCGAATCCATTCTTGACTTGGCTGTACCGGGCCCTCAGACTTAGCGAGACTGATGCGCAGAGTGATGGGGAGACCACGGTGGATCAGGAATCGTCGGGGAGTCGGCGGATGCCGCGCAGCTGCTGCACGACTGGGGGCGGCAGGTCCAGCTCGTGGCGCTCGTGATGTGGAAGCACGAGATCGCCGCGCTGGGGGTCTGCAACGCGTGTGGCCGGCTGCCGGAGCGCGAGCTGCCGATGTTCGGGCCGCGCTGCGAGGTCGCCGTCGCCGAGTGGGAGCTGGCCCAGTTCGCACTGCGCCGCATCGCCGAGCACGACGCGGTCCTGGGCGAAGCCGGCCGCCCCGCCGTGGGACGCGCCACCGTACGGACGGTGCGGCGATGACGTACGCCGTGGTCCTCACCCGGGTACGCCCCGACGGACCGCGCGACGAGCGGCACCACCCCGAGTCCCGGATCTGCCGGTGCGAATTCCCCGACCGCGCCACTGCGCTCTGGACGGCACACCGGTGGACCGCCCTCCCGGGCGTACGCGCGGGAAACGAGCGGTGAAGGTGATCGCGGCGCGGCTCCAAGATCGCTGATCGGGGAACATTCCCGGTGCGAGAGCGCCATTTCTGTTCCCGAAACAGTGATCATGCACGGACCGGCTACGCTCCCCGGCATGGCCGGCGATGACGACGAGCTGCGTGACGTACTGGCCGCCGAGGCCGCACTGATCGAGACGCGGCACCAGGCGTGGGCCGATGCCCAGCGGCTCCAGGCGGCCTGGTGGCGGCGCTGGGACACCTTGATCAAGAG
>JBOGDG010000101.1:0-8630 GCA_050701655.1 Micromonosporaceae bacterium | reverse complement strand
GGCTGGGCCAGCCGGGCCAGCGCCACCGGCGGCTCCCGGCGTACGGCGTTGACCACGGCGACGGAGGCGTCCCGGTGCGGTGCCGGGGGCTCGGTGCCGAGCAGCTCCCGGTGCACCTGGCGGATCAGCGCCGACGACGGGCGCCAGCCATCGAGGTGGGCCAGCACCGCCCGTACGGCTTCCCGGCCCAGCCAGAACCCCGAGCCCAGGTCGCCGAGCAGCCAGCCGTGCCCGTCGGAGATCCGGTACAGGTCACGATCTCGCAGCTGCGCGGCGATCGCGCCGGTGCCGGCGAGCAGCAGGGTGCCGTCCGGCTCGGGGGTGCCGGCGGCGAACGCCACCACGGCGTCGCCCACCGCCTGGTAGTCGCAGCGCAGCCCGGTCTCGCGCCACATGATTTCGAACTGTTCCCGTACGGCGGGCTCGGCCAGCCGTCCGACCCCGGCCATCCCGATCGCGGCGCTCGCCACGCGGCTGGGATCGACCCCGGACAGCGCATCCCGGATCGCGCTGGCGATCGCGGTGAACGCCGCCGATTCGTGGTGCGACGTCGGGTTTCCACCGGCAGCGGTGCCCGTGCCGAGCCGCCGTCCGTGACTGTCCGCCAGGAGTGCCCTACTGCTCGTACCGCCGATGTCGAGGCCGAGAACCAGCACGTCCGTCATTCGATTGCCCACCAGGAGTCGGAGATCCACCGGGACCGTCATCCTGCGCGCCCGGGGTGCTTCGTCGCAAGCAGGGAACGACCTCGCGGAACCCCTTGACATCCGGCGAGCGGGAGAAAGAATCTTCACAACTGGCCCACGAGCCTGAAAGGAAACTCGATATCACGTGTCGATCAATGAGGCCGGTCACGACGTCGCCGCGGGCGACGAGGTGACGGTCAGCAGCGAGCGCTATCTGGCCGAGATCCAGGCCGCAGTGGCCCGCGTGGGCGCCAGCCAGGCCGAGCACGTGGGCCGGGCCGCCGAGTTCATCGTGGCGGCGCTGCTCGGCGACGGCGTGGTGCAGGTGTTCGGCTCCGGCCACTCCGAAGCGCTCGCGATGGAGATCGCGGGACGCGCCGGCGGGCTGGTGCCGACCAACCGGTTGGCGCTGCGGGATCTGGTGATGCACGGCGGCGAGTCGCCGCAGCTGCTGCGCGACGGCAAGCTCGAGCGGGACCCGACGGTCGCGCACCGGATCTACAAGCTGGCCGGCGTACGGTCTGACGACGTCTTCGTGATCGCCTCCAACTCCGGAATCAACGGCTCAGTGGTCGAGCTGGCCACCGTGGTCAAGCAGCAGGGCCATCCGCTGATCGCCGTGACCTCGGCGGACCAGTCGCGTGAGCTGCCCAGCCGGCACCCGTCCGGACGCCGGCTGCTGGAGCTGGCCGATGTGGTGCTCGACAACTGCGCCCCGTACGGGGACGTGGCGCTGCACCTGCCTTCCGGTGCAGGGGTGTGCGCGGTGTCGTCGATCACCGGCGCGCTGCTGGCCCAGATGGTCACCGCCGAGGTGGTACGCCGGCTGGTGGCCGCGGGGCACACCCCGCCGATCTATTTGTCCGCCAACGTGCCCGGCGGTGACGAACACAACCAGGCCCTCGAGTCCCGGTACGCCGGCCGGATCCGGCGTTCCGCCTGAATTGAAGAAGGAGACGAGATGTCCCAGCCTCACGACACCCCCGAGCTGAGCCGCCGGCTGCTGCTGCAGCGCGCCGGCCTGGCCGGTCTTGCCGTCGGCCCCGCCGGTGCGGTGCTCGCCGGATGCGCCACCTCCGGCGGCGAGAACGGCGATGCCGAGAAGGGTGCGAAGAGCGAGAAGAACCCGCTCGGCGTACCGGAGGACAAGCAGCTCGAGGTGGTGATCTTCAACGGCGGCTTCACCGACAAGTACGCCAAGGACCTGCACGAGCCGCTCTACAAGAAGGCGTTCCCGAAGGCGACGATCAAGCACTCCACCACCGAGGAGATCGCCAAGACGCTGCAGTCGCGGTTCGTGTCCGGCAGCCCGCCGGACGTGGTGAACAACTCCGGCGCCAACTCCCTCGACGCCGGGAAGCTGGCCTCCGAGGGCGCCCTGCTCAGCCTCGCGGACCTCTACGACGCCCCGTCGGTGGACGACCCGAAGGTGAAGGTAAGCGACACCCTGATCGCCGGCACGGTGGAGACCGGTGAGTACGACGACGAGCCGCTGGTGCTCAACTACGCGTACACCGTGTTCGGGATCTGGTACTCCAAGGCGCTGTTCGACAAGAACAGCTGGGCGTTCCCGAAGACCTGGGACGACATGGTCGCGCTCTGCAAGGAGATCAAGAAGTCCGGGCTGGCGCCGTGGACGTACCAGGGCAAACACCCCCGGTACATGAACTGGCCGCTGCTGTCGATGGCGACCAAGCTGGCCGGCCCGGAGATCCTGGTCAAGATCGACAACCTGGAGCCGGGCGCCTGGAAGAACGAGGCGATCAAGGAGTCCGCCACCCGGCTGTACGAGCTGCGCAAGCAGGGCTTCATCCTCAAGGGCACCGAGGGGATGGACCACGTCCAGGCGCAGACCGCGTGGTGCGAGGGGAAGGCGGCGTTCGTACCGTCCGGCTCCTGGCTGGAGAACGAGCAGAAGGACGTCACCCCCGACGGCTTCGAGATGGCGATGGCGCCCGAGCCGCTGCTCTCGGCGGACTCGAAGCTGCCGTACGAGGCGGTACGGGCCACCGCCGGCGAGCCGTTCATCGTGCCGGCGAAGGCGGCGAACCCGTACGGCGGTCTGGAGTACCTGCGGCAGATGCTGTCCAAGGCGGGCGCCTCGGGCTTCTCGGAGATGGTCTCCAGCCTGACCTCGGTGAAGGGCGCCGCCGACGGGCTGAGCCTGCCGCCGGGGCTGTCGTCGGCCGCCGCGGCGCTGAAGACCGCCGGGGACAACGTCTACAACTGGCGGTACCCGAGCTGGTACCTGCCGATGGAGAACCCGGCGATCGACGCCGCCACCGGCGACCTGCTGACCAACCGGATCACGCCGGACGAGTGGATCAAGCGGTGTGAGAAGGCCGCCGACGACATCCGCAAGGACGACTCGGTGAAGAAGTACACGCGCTGATGCGGCACGGCAAGTACCCGTTCATCATCACGTTCCTGCTGCCGCCGGTGGCGCTGTACGGGATCTATGTCGTCTCGCCGTACCTGCAGGCGTTCTACATCTCGCTGACCAGGTGGAGCGGGTTCTCCCGCAACGTGACGTACATCGGCCTGGACAACTACCGGCGGCTGCTCGACGACGAGGAGTTCTGGAACGCGCTGGTGAACAACCTGGTGCTGCTGGCGATCCTGCCGGTGGTCACCATCCTGCTGGGGCTGTTCTTCGCCTCGATGCTCAACGTGGGAGGACGGAGGGGGCGCGCCGCCATCGGCGGCGTGCCCGGCTCCGCCGTGTACCGGGTGACGTACTTCTTCCCGCAGGTGCTGTCGGTGGCGATCGTCGGGGTGCTCTGGCTCTACATCCTGGAGCCCCGCGCCGGGCTGTTGAACGGGGTGTTGGCCAACGTCGGGCTCGACGCGCTGACCTTCGCGTGGCTGGGCGATCCCCGGTTCGCGTTCTGGTGCGTACTGGCGGCGATGGTGTGGATGAACGTCGGCTTCTACATCGTGCTGTTCTCCGCCGGCATGCAGTCGATCCCACGGGACATCTACGAGGCGGCGCTGCTGGACGGCGCGTCCCGCGCCACCACGTTCTGGCGAATCACCGTACCGCTGCTATGGGACAGCATCCAGGTGGCGTGGATCTACCTGGCGATCATCGCGCTGGACGCGTTCGCGCTGGTCCAGATCATGCTCGGCAACGCCGGCGGGCCGTCCCGCTCGGGTGACGTGATGGGGCTCAACCTCTACCGCACGGCGTTCAACGAGTTCAACTTCGGCTACGCCTCGGCGATGGGGGTGGCGCTGTTCTTCCTGACCCTGGCGGTCGCGGTGCTGTCGATGCGGGTCACCCGGCGGGAACGGATCGAATTCTGATGGCGCAGGAGCACGTGACGGCCGACGAGCCGGTGACCGCCGAGCAGCCCACGACGGCCGATCGGCCCGTGACAACCGGCGAGCCCACGCCGGCCGGCGAGCGTACCGGCGGCGGCTTCAGCCCGTTGAACCTGCTCACCGGTGGCTTCCTGGTGCTGTGGGCGGTGTTCACCGCGTGGCCGCTGCTGTGGACGGTGCTGACCTCGTTCAAGTCCAACTCCGAGATCCTCAGCCCGCCGGACTGCCGGATCAGCTGGCGGATCTGGGAGTGGCTGTGGTGCCTGGCCGATCCGCCGACCGAGCTGCACCTGGACAACTTCGCCCGGGCCTGGAGCACCGCCAACATCGGCCAGTACTTCATCAACAGCGTGATCGTGGTGGGCGGCTCGCTGGTGCTCACCATGCTGATGGGCTCGATGGCGGCGTACGTGCTCGCGCGGTACGAGTTTCCCGGCAACCGGGTGCTCTACTACGGCTTCGTCGGCGGCATGACCTTCCCCGTCTTCCTGGCGTTGGTGCCGCTGTTCTTCGTGGTGGACAACATGAAACTGCTCCCGCTGGTGGGGGAGTACCTCACGCTGAACAGCTACGGGGGATTGATCATGGTGTACGTGGCGTACTCGCTGCCGTTCACCGTGTTCTTCATGAGCGCGTTCTTCCGTACGCTGCCCACCACCATCGCCGAGGCCGCCCTGATCGACGGCTGCGGCCACTTCGGGCTCTTCTTTCGGGTGATGTTGCCGATGGCACGCCCCGGCCTGATCAGCATCGCGTTGTTCAATTTCATCGGCCAGTGGAACCAGTACCTGCTGCCGGTGGTGCTGATGACCGAGCCGGACAAAAGAGTGCTGGCGCAGGGCCTGGCGTCGCTGGCGGTCAGCCAGGGGTACCGGGGTGACTGGTCGGCGCTGTTCGCGGGGCTGACCCTGGCGCTGCTGCCGGTGCTGCTGGCGTACCTGCTGTTCCAGCGGCAGGTGCAGGCCGGGCTGTCGGCGGGGCTGTTGAAATGATCGACAACGATTGATCGACGACGTGTTTCGGCACCTGAGCGAGGGGTAACGACATCATCACAATCCAATCCGTGAGGCAACCATTACCACGGGCATCGGTGTCGATAGAGATAACCGCGCCACACGGGTCACCAACGTCAATGAGCGCCACTCGCGTCACCTAGGCTGGCACAGTGCACTTGGGGAGTGAGCGGAGCGAGCCCCGCGAACGCGAACAGGAGCTGGCACCGTGAAGAGAACTCGGGACCGTGGTGTCTTCGCGAATCTCGCGATGCTGCTCGTGTGGGGCCTGGCGGCGGGGGTAGCCGTGGCGGCGGCGGCGTTCCCGGCGGTCGCGGTTGCCGGGCTGGGCGCGAAGTACGGTGCCGACTCCTTTGAGGACCTTCCCAGCGAGCTGAAGCTGCGGCCGCTGGCGCAGCGCACCGAGGTGTACGCGGCCGACAAGAAGACCCTGATCACGGCCTTCTACGACGAGAACCGCAAGTACGTCTCGCTGGACCAGATCGCTCCCGTGATGGTGGACGCCATCGTCGCCGCCGAGGACCAGCGCTTCTACGAGCACCACGGCGTCGACGTCAAGGGCATCCTGCGGGCGATGGTCGCGAACCACCAGGCGGGCGAGGTGAAGCAGGGCGCCTCCACCCTGACCATGCAGTACGTACGGCAGGCGCTGACGTACTCGGCGCAGACCCCGGCCGAGGTGAAGCTGGCCACCGAGGACACCGCCGCGCGCAAGCTGCGGGAGATCCGGTACGCCGTCCAGCTGGAGAAGGAGCTCTCCAAGGACGAGATCCTGGAGCGCTACCTCAACATCGCGTACTACGGGCACCGGGCGTACGGGATCGCCGCGGCCAGCCAGGTCTACTTCTCCCAGAACCCGAAGGAGCTGCTGCCGCAGCAGGCCGCGCTGCTCGCCGGGCTGGTACGCGCCCCGTCCCTGTACGACCCCGCGGTGAACGAGAACTCCGGTGCCCTGGACCGACGCAACTGGGTGATCGACCAGATGATCATCGGCAGGTATCTGTCCACACCGGAGGCGACCAAGGCGCAGAAGACCCCGATCGGGCTGAAGCTGAAGTCCATCCCCAACGACTGCGTCGGGGCCAGGCACAACGACTGGGGCTTCTTCTGCGACTTCTTCCGCAACTGGTGGTTGTCGAAGAAGGAGTTCGGCAGCACGGTCAACGAGCGGGAGAATCTGCTCCGCCGCGGCGGTTTCAAGATCGTGACCTCGCTGGATCCGAAGATCCAGGCGACGGCGTACAAGCACGTGCTGGAGAACCACCCGAAGAAGAGCAAGTACGCGCTCGGCGCGGTCTTCATCGAGCCGGGCTCGGGCAAGGTACGGGCGATGGCGGTGAACCGTACGTACAGCAACAACAACCGCTGGAACGCCCCGCACACCGACCCGGCGAAACGCGCGAAGAAGATCAAGTCCACGTACCCCAACACCGCGGTGCCGCTGCTCGGCGGCGGTGACGCGTCGGGCTACCAGGCCGGGTCGACGATGAAGTGGTTCACCATGCTCGCCGCCCTGGAGAACGGCCTCAAGCTGGACCACCAGTTCTACGCGCCGGGCCGGTACACCACCCGGTTCATCGTGGAGCCTGGCGGGCCGGCGGCGTGCGGCAACCGGTGGTGCCCGAAGAACGCCAGCAATTCGATGAACGGCGTACGGGACATGCACACCGGCTTCGGGATGTCGGTGAACACGTACTTCGCGCAGCTGGTGGAGAAGGTGGGCCCGACCGCCGCGGTACGGATGGCGGAGCGGCTCGGTCTGCGCTGGCGCAACACCATCGACCGCCAGCTGGCCAAGCACCCCTCCGGCTGGGGCGCCTTCACGCTCGGTGCCCCCGACACCACGCCGTTGGAGATGGCCAACGCGTACGCCACGGCCGCCTCGGGTGGCATCTACTGCGAGCCGCTGCCGATCGATTCGATCACCGGCCGGGACGGCAAGAAGGTCGATCCGCCGCACAAGTGCAAGCGGGCGATCAGCAAGGACGTCGCGTGGGCGGCCACCGACGCCGCCCGGTGCCCGGTGGGCGACCGGCCCGCACGGGGCAGCTGCGGCTCGTGGGGCACCGCGACCCGGGTCAGCGGCATCGTCCCCGGCCCGGTGGCGGGCAAGACCGGTACCACCGACTCCAACCGCGCCGCCTGGTTCATCGGCTACAACCGGCAGCTGGCGGGCGCCGCGTTCATGGCCGACCCGGACTACCGGCTCACCGACGTCCCGTACGACTGGACCCGGTTCCCGGCCTCGGTGGTGGCGTACACGCTGCGCGACTTCATGAAGGGCAAGAAGCCGATCGAGTTCGGTGCGCCGTCGAAGAAGATCGCCGATGGCGGGGCGCGCGCGAGGGCCCCGAAGAAGCCCGACGACAAGCCCTCGAAGAAGCCCAACAACGACGACGAGCCGGGACGCCCACGCGAGACCGATCCGATCACCCCGCCGCCCCCGCCCGGCGGCGACTAGGACAGGCCCTAGCCCAACCGCCCCGCTCAGGACAGACCTAGGGGCGGGTCTGGCCTTCGCCGGTGACTACGTACTTGGTGGAGGTCAGCTCCGGTAGCCCCATCGGACCGCGGGCGTGCAGCTTCTGGGTGGAGATGCCGATCTCGGCGCCGAACCCGAACTGCTCGCCGTCGGTGAACGCGGTCGACGCGTTGACCAGTACGGCGGCGGCGTCCACCTCGGCGACGAAGCGCTGGGCCGCGGTCGCCGAGTCGGTCACGATCGCCTCCGAGTGGCCGCTGCCGTACCGGCGGATGTGGCTGATCGCGGCGTCGAGATCCGGCACGCTGGCCACGGCGATGTCCAGCGACAGGTACTCCGTTCCCCAGTCCTCCTCGGTCGCCGGCACCACCTCGACGCCGGCGGCTGCGGCGTACCGGGCGGTGGCCGGGTCGGCGTGCACCCGTACCCCGGCCGCGGCGAGCGCCGGCAGCACCCGGGGATAGAACGCCTCGGCCGCGTCGGCGTGCACCAACAGGCTCTCCGCGGCGTTGCACACCGACGGCCGGCGGGTCTTCGCGTTGAGCACGATGTCCAGCGCCCAGTCCAGGTCGGCGGTGGCGTCGACGTACACGTGGCAGTTGCCCACCCCGGTCTCGATCACCGGAACGGTGGACTCCTCCACCACGGAGCGGATCAGCCCGGCGCCGCCGCGCGGCACCAGTACGTCGACCAGGCCACGGGCCCGCATCAGCTCCTTCACCGAGTCCCGGGACTCCGACGGCAGCAACTGCACCGCGTCGGCGGGCAGGCCGGAAGCCTCCGCCGCCTCCCGTAGCACCGCCACGATCGCGGCGTTGGACTCCCGCGCCGAAGACGAACCCCGCAGCAGTACGGCGTTGCCGGCCTTCAGGCACAGCCCGGTCGCGTCCGCGGTGACATTGGGACGGGCCTCGTAGATGATCCCGACCACGCCGAACGGCACCCGTACCTGGCGCAGTTGGAGCCCGTTGGGGAGCGTGGAGCCGCGTACCACCTCGCCCACCGGGTCGGGCAGCGCGGCGACCTGCCGCAGGCCGTCGGCCATCCCCGCGATCCGCGCTTCGCTGAGGCTGAGCCGGTCGATCAGCGCCTCGGTGAGCCCGCCGGCGCGACCCCGCTCCACGT
>JBOGDG010000100.1:0-8713 GCA_050701655.1 Micromonosporaceae bacterium | reverse complement strand
GCGCCACCCAGTCGGACTCGAAGGCGCGGTCGATGATCTCGACCTCGACCTGCTTGATGGTGACCGCTCCGGGGCCGCCACCGGGCACCGCCAGTACGCACGCCGCCTCGCACGGCGCGGGACACAGCCGGCCGGTGAACTCCGGGAAGTTGTTGGTGGCGTGCAGCTGTTCGATGGCGTGCCGCCAGCCGCCGGTACGTACCAGGTCGTTCCACTCGGGGATGCGGTTGCCGAGCGGGCAGGCGTCGTGGCAGAACGGGATGCCGCAGTCCATGCAGCGCCCGGCCTGCTCGTTGACCGCCGGCTCGCCGAGCGGCTCGTACACCTCGCGCCAGTCCCGCAGCCGGATCGGCACCGGCCGCCTCGGCGGGTTCTGGCGGGGGTGCCGGAGAAAGCCACTGGGGTCAGGCATTCGCCACCTCCATGACCGCCGCCATGGCAGCACGGTCGATGTCTCCGCCTTCCGCCTTCGCCGCCTCGATGGCGTCCAGCACCCGGCGGTAGTCGCGTGGCATCACCTTGGTGAAGTTCTCCACTTCCCGCGTCCAGTCCGACAGCAGTGCGGTGGCGACCACCGATCCGGTCTCCACCCGGTGCCCCTCCACGATCTCGCGCAACGCCACCCGGTCCGCTGTGGACAGCGGCTCCAGGTCGACCAGCTCGCGATTGATCCGCTTCTTGTCCAGCCGGTACAGGTACGCCACCCCACCCGACATCCCGGCGGCGAAGTTGCGGCCGGTCGGACCCAGCACCACCACCGTGCCGCCGGTCATGTACTCGCAGCCGTGGTCGCCGACGCCCTCCACCACCGCGGTGGCGCCGGAGTTGCGTACCGCGAACCGCTCCCCCACCTGGCCCCGGCACAGCAGCTCGCCGGAGGTGGCGCCGTACAGCAGGGTGTTGCCGGCGATGATGTTCCGCTCGGCGGGGTACGGGGCGCGCTCGTCGGGACGGAGGATCACCCGGCCACCCGAGAGACCCTTGCCGACGTAGTCGTTGGCGTCGCCGTGCAGCCGCAGCGTGACACCGCGCGGCACGAACGCGCCGAAGGACTGCCCCGCGGTGCCGTGGAACGTCAGGTCGACGGTGTCCTCGGGCAGCCCCTTGCCGCCGTACCGCCTGGTGACGGCGTTGCCCAGCATCGTGCCGACCGTACGGTGCACGTTGCGGATCGGCAGTGCGGCGCGTACGGGGGTGCCGTCCTCCAGCGCCGGGGCGGCCAGGGTGAGCAGCTCGTTGTCGAGCGCCGCGGCGAGTCCGTGGTCCTGATCGCGTACCCGCCGCCGGGACGCGCCTTCCGGGAGCTCCGGTACGTGCAGCACCGGCGCCAGATCCAGCCCGGCCGCCTTCCAGTGCTCCACCGCCGGCCGTACGTCGAGCAGCTCGGTCTGCCCGATCGCCTCCTCCAGAGAACGGAACCCCAGCGCGGCCAGGTACTCGCGTACCTCCTCGGCGAGGAAGACGAAGAAGTTCTCCACGAACTCCGGGGTGCCGGTGTAGCGCTTGCGCAGCTCCGGGTTCTGGGTGGCGATCCCGACCGGGCAGGTGTCCAGGTGGCAGACCCGCATCATCACGCAGCCCTGCACGATCAGCGGCGCGGTGGCGAAGCCGTACTCCTCGGCGCCGAGCAGCGCGGCGATCAGCACGTCGCGGCCGGTCTTCAGCTGCCCGTCCACCTGTACGGTCACCCGGTCCCGCAGCCCGTTGAGCAGCAGCGTCTGCTGGGTCTCGGCGAGCCCCAGCTCCCACGGTGTGCCGGCGTGCTTGAGGGAGTTCATCGGCGACGCGCCGGTGCCGCCGTCGTGGCCGGAGATCAGGATCACGTCGGCGTGCGCCTTGGAGACGCCGGCGGCGACCGTACCGACCCCGATCTCGGAGACCAGCTTGACGTGGATCTGGGCCGCCGGGTTGGCGTTCTTCAGGTCGTAGATCAGCTGCTTGAGGTCTTCGATGGAGTAGATGTCGTGGTGCGGCGGCGGCGAGATCAGCCCCACGCCGGGCGTGGAGTGGCGGGTACGCGCGATCCACGGCCACACCTTGTTGCCGGGCAGCTGGCCGCCCTCGCCGGGCTTCGCGCCCTGCGCCATCTTGATCTGAATGCCGTCGGCGTTGGTCAGGAACTCGCTGGTGACCCCGAACCGGCCGCTGGCGACCTGCTTCACGGCGCTGCGCCGCTCCGGGTCGTACAGCCGGTCGATGTCCTCGCCGCCCTCCCCGGTGTTGGACTTGCCGCCGAGCCGGTTCATCGCGATCGCCAGGTCGGTGTGCGACTCGGAGGAGATCGCGCCGTAGCTGATCGCGCCGGTGTTGAACCGCTTCACGATCTCGCTGACCGGCTCCACCTGCTCGATCGGCACCGGCGGGCGGGCGCCCTCCCGCAGCCCGAACAGGCCACGCAGCGACGCCGCGTCGGCGGCCAGGCCGTCCACGGTCCTGGTGTAGTCCTTGAAGATCCGGTACTGCCCGGAGCGGGTGGCGTGCTGCAGCAGGAACACCGTCTCCGGGTTGAACAGGTGCACCTCGCCCTCGCGGCGCCACTGGTACTCCCCGCCCATGTCGAGCCGGCGGTGGGCGCGTTCGGCGGGCTGTGCTGACCGAGCTGGCTCGGCAAGCTTCGCCAGCCATGCGGGCCACGCCTTGGCGTGCCGTTCGGCGACCTCGCGGGCGATCTGCTCCAGCCCGACGCCGCCGATGCGGCTGTCCGTACCGGCGAAGTAGCGCTGCACCAGCCGGGTGTCCAGGCCGACCGCTTCGAAGACCTGAGCCCCGGTGTACGAGGCCACCGTGGAGATCCCCATCTTCGACATGATCTTCAGGACGCCCTTGCCGAGCGCCTTGACGTAGTTGCGGATCGCGGTGGCGGCGTCGATGCCGGTGAGCCGGTCGACCGCGATCATGTCCTCGATCGACTCGAACCCGAGATACGGGTTGATCGCCGACGCGCCGTACCCCAGCAGCAGCGCGACGTGGTGTATCTCGCGGCAGTCGCCGGCCTCGGCGACCAGCGAGACCTGGGCGCGGGTGTGTTCGCGTACCAGATGCTGGTGTACGGCGGCGGTGAGCAGCAGCGACGGGATCGGCGCCAGATCCGCGGTGGAGTCCCGGTCGGAGAGCACCAGGATGCGTACCCCGTCCTCGATCGCCTCGGAGACGTGCCGGCAGATCTCGGTGATCCGGGCCTTCATCCCCTTGGCGCCGTCGCGTACCCGGTACAGGCCGGAGACGCGTACCGCCTTGAAGCCGGGTTTGTCGCCGTCGTCGTCGATGTGCAGGATCTTCGCCAGCTCGTCGTTGTCGATCACCGGGTACGGCAGCACGATCCGCCGGCAGCTCGCCGGGCCCGGGGCGAGCAGATTCTGCTCCGGCCCGATGGTGTTGGCGACGCTGGTGACCAGCTCTTCCCGGATCGCGTCCAGCGGCGGGTTGGTGACCTGGGCGAACAGCTGGGTGAAGTAGTCGTAGAGCAGCCTCGGTCGCTTCGACAGCACCGCCACCGGGGTGTCGGTGCCCATCGAGCCGATCGGCTCGGCACCGAGGCGGGCCATGGGTTCGAGGAGCAGCTTCAGCTCCTCCTCGGTGTAGCCGAAGGTCTGCTGCCGGCGCAGCACCGACTCGTGGGAGAACACCACGTGCTCGCGCTCGGGCAGCTCGGAGAGCCGCATCAGCCCGGCGTGCAGCCAGTCGGCGTACGGGGCTTCGTGGGCGAGCTGGGCCTTGACCTCGTCGTCGTCGACGATCTTGCCGGCGGCGGTGTCGACCAGGAACATCCGGCCCGGCTGCAGCCGGCCCTTGGCCACCACGTCTGCCGGGTCGACGTCGACCACGCCCGCCTCGCTGGCGAGGATCACCACGTCGTCGGCGGTACGCCACCAGCGCGCCGGCCGCAGCCCGTTGCGGTCCAGCACGGCGCCGATCACGTCGCCGTCGGTGAACGCCACGCAGGCGGGGCCGTCCCACGGCTCCATCAGGCAGGCGTGGAACTGGTAGAACGCCCGGCGGGCGGGCTCCATCTCCTCGTCGTTCTCCCACGCCTCGGGGATCATCATCAGTACGGCGTGCGGCAGGCTGCGCCCGGACAGGTGCAGCATCTCGAGCACCTCGTCGAAGCTGGCGGAGTCGGACGCCGAGGGCGTACAGACCGGGAACAGCCGCTTCAGCCCGTCGGGCACCAGGTCGGTCTCCAGCAGCGCCTGCCGGGCGGCCATCCAGTTGCGGTTGCCGCGGATGGTGTTGATCTCGCCGTTGTGCGCCACCATCCGGTACGGGTGAGCGAGGGGCCAGGACGGGAACGTGTTGGTGGAGAACCGGCTGTGCACCAGCGCGATCGCACTGGCGAACCGCTCGTCGCGCAGCTCCGGGTAGAACGTGTCGAGCTGGTCGGGGGTGAGCATCCCCTTGTACGTCATGGTGCGCGCCGACAGCGACGGGAAGTAGGTCGCGATGCCGCGCTCGGCGGTCTCCCGCTCGGCCAGTCGCCGTACGCAGTACGCCAGCCGGTCCAGCTCCAGCCCGGCGCGTCCCGGTGCCGCCAGGAACAGCTGCCGGATCCGGGGCGCCACGGCCCGTGCGGTGGCGCCCACCTCCCGCGGATCGGTCGGTACGTCGCGCCAGCCCAGCACCTCGGCGCCTTCGCCGTCGGCGTACTTCTCGATGATGCGTTTCGCGCGGGCGGCGGACTCGTCGTCGTCGGGCAGGAACACCAGCCCGGTGGCGTACCCGCCGGGCTCCGGCAGCGTGAAGCCGGCGCGCGGGGCGACCACCTCGCGGAAGTACGTGTCCGGGATCTGCACCAGCAGCCCGGCCCCGTCACCGGTGTTCGGATCGGCTCCCTGGGCGCCCCGATGCTCCATCCGGCACAGCGCGTCGAGCCCCTGCCGTACGGTCGCGTGACTGCGCCGACCCTTCACGTCGACGACGAACGCGACCCCGCACGCGTCATGCTCGTACTCGGGTCGGTAGAGACCTTGCGCCGGGGGCTTAGGGGTGCCAGAACCGGTCATCGGGCCTCCTCCGTCGTACGGCGCCGGCCACATGTCCGGTGGCGGCGCTGAGTGATCTCGCTGATGTAGCGGGACGGCAGTGGCCCGGATTGGAGCTTCCGAGTTTACGGGAGCGCAACCGTATCAAGTTCAGTCGACGCCCGTGAGTGATATCACCGGCTTGATCTCGCGCAGAAACGCGCAGTACGGGCCGTAATCGGCGCAGTGTTACGCCGCGGTAACCGGCTCGCAACCGGCTAGCGGTCCAGGCGGACGTTGCGGCCGGAGAGCTCGTCGTCCAGCATTTTGCGGTCGGCGTCGACCATGATCGCGGCGAGCTCCCGCCACGTGGTCTTCGCTTCCCAGCCCAGCTGCCGCTTCGCCTTGGACGGGTCCCCGATCAGCGCGTCGACCTCGCTGGGGCGTTCGTACCGGGAGTCGTGTTTGACGTACTTGTTCCAGTCCAGCCCGGCGTGTGCGAAGGCGGCCTCGCAGAAGTCCCGTACGGTCGCCGGCTGCCCGGTGGCGAGCACGTAGTCGTCGGGCGTGTCGGTCTGCAGCATCCGCCACATGCCTTCGACGTACTCGGGGGCGTAGCCCCAGTCGCGTACCGCGCTGACGTTGCCCAGGTAGAGCGCGTCCTGCAGCCCGGCGGCGATCCGCGCCACCGCGCGGGTGATCTTGCGGGTCACGAAGGTCTCGCCGCGGCGCGCCGACTCGTGGTTGAACAGGATGCCGTTGGAGCCGTGGATCCCGTACGCCTCGCGGTAGTTGACCACCGACCAGAAGCTGTACAGCTTCGCCACCCCGTACGGGCTGCGCGGGTGGAACGGGCTGGTCTCGCTCTGCGGCGGCGGCGTGGAGCCGTACAGCTCGGAGGTCGACGCCTGGTAGAAGCGGGTGTCGATACCGGAGGCGCGGATCGCCTCGAGCAGCCGGATGGTGCCCATGCCGGTGACGTCGCCGGTGTACTCGGGGATCTCGAAGCTGACCTTCACGTGGCTCTGCGCGGCCAGGTGGTAGACCTCCGCCGGCTGCACGTCCCGGATCAGGTTCACCATGCAGCTGGAGTCGGTGACGTCGCCGTAGTGCAGGAACAGCCGCTGATGGTCGGTGTGCGGGTCCTGGTAGATGTCGTCGAGCCGGCCGGTGTTGAACATCGACGCGCGGCGGATGATGCCGTGGACCTCGTACCCCTTGGAGAGCAGTAGCTCGGCAAGGTACGAACCGTCCTGTCCGGTGATGCCGGTGATGAACGCCGTGCGGCTGGTCGACTCGGTCACGCAGGAACGGTATCGAACGAAAGTGACGGGCCACCGTTCGGGTACGCGCGGCTGACCAGGGCGGCTGACTAGGCTGGAGGCGACGTCGCTGTCCGCATCGGAGGTCACAGGTGCCGTACTCCCACCAGGTCCCACGAGACGCCAAGGTGTACGTCGCCGGGCACGCCGGTCTCGTCGGCTCCGCGATCTGGCGGCACTTCACCGACCAGGGGTTCAGCAACCTGGTCGGCCGGCGCAGCGCCGAGCTGGATCTACGGGACCGGGACGCGGTACGCGACTTCTTCGCCGGGGAGCGCCCGGCGTACGTGATCGACGCGGCGGCGAAGGTGGGCGGGATCCTCGCCAACAACGCGTACCCGGCGGACTTCCTCTCCGACAACCTGCGGATCCAGGTCAACCTGCTCGACGCGGCGCACACCTTCGACGTGACGCGGGTGCTGTTCCTCGGCTCCAGCTGCATCTACCCGAAGCTGGCGTCGCAGCCGATCAGCGAGGATTCGCTGCTCACCGGCGTGTTGGAGCCGACCAACGACGCGTACGCGATCGCGAAGATCGCCGGCGTGATGCAGATCCAGGCGCTGCGGCGCCAGCACGGGCGGGCGTACATCTCGGCGATGCCGACCAACCTGTACGGCCCCGGCGACAACTTCTCGATCCCCGGCGCACACGTGCTGCCGATGCTGATCCGGCGGATGCACGAGGCGAAGCAGCGCGGCGATACCCAGTTCACCGTGTACGGCACCGGCACCCCGCGCCGCGAGTTCCTGCACACCGACGACCTGGCCGCGGCGTGCCTGCTGCTGCTGGAGCGGTACGACGACCCGGCGCCGATCAACATCGGCTGCGGCGAGGACGTCACCATCGACCAGCTGGCCCGGCTGATCGCCGAGGTGGTTGGCTACACCGGCGAGTTCGTGCACGACACCTCCAAGCCCGACGGCACCCCGCGCAAACTGCTCGACGTGTCGCGGATCCGGGCGCTCGGCTGGGCCCCGCAGGTGTCACTGCCCGACGGCATCAAGTCG
Organism: Micromonosporaceae bacterium; assembly: GCA_050701655.1. GTDB lineage: Bacteria > Actinomycetota > Actinomycetes > Mycobacteriales > Micromonosporaceae > WHSM01. The sequence goes on along the minus strand of JBOGDG010000100.1, from coordinate 1,426 downwards.
GTGTACGAGTGGTTCCTCGCCCACCACGACACCGCGCGGCTGTAGCGGTTGGGCTACCGCCGCCGGTCGGTGAGCACGCCGTACACGAAGAGCGGGTTTCCGACCAGGTAGCGCTTCCAGAGCCGGCGCGGCTCGGTGGCCAGCCGGTATGCCCACTCCATGCCGTAGCGCTGCACCAGCTTCGGGGCCATCCGCTTGTTGCCGGACCAGAAGTCGAACGCGGCGCCCACCGGCACCACGGTGCAGCCCAGCCGGGCGGCGTACTCGGCGACGAACCGGTCCTGCGTCGGGGTGCCGAGGCCGACCCAGAACAGGTCCGGCTTCAGCTCGCCGACCCGGCGTACCAGGTCGTCGGACTCGGCGTCGGTGAGCGGCCGGAACGGCGGCGACTCGGCGGCGACGATCTCCACTCCGGGGAGCCGCTCGGTGAGCGCCTCGGAGAGCTTCGCGACCGTCTCGGGGGACGCGCCGTAGAGGTAGTGCCGCAGCCCGTGCTCCCGCCCCTGGTCCATGGTGGCGAGCATCAGGTCCGGGCCGTACACCCGCTCGGTCAGCTGCGGCTGGCCGCGCCGCCGGCCCACCAGCGCGACGTAGTGGCCGTCGGCGAAGTTGACGTCGGCGGCGTTGAGCAGCTCGCGGTACGCCCGGTCCCGCAACGCCAACGACAGGGTGTACGCGTTGCACAGGTGGGTACGGCGGGGCTGGCCGTGCCGGGAGGACAGCAGCGTGTCGACCGCGCCTTGCGGGTCGACGCCGGTGATACGTACCCGGCAGCAGGTGAACTCCGACGGGGCCGTCACGGATTGCTTACCTGGAGTCGACATCGCGCGGAAGCATACTCGCCGCCGGTGACGGGCCGCGCCCGGCGTACGGTACGGCGGTGATTCCCGCCGAAGCACTGTTGCCGCGGATCGACCACTGCTACGACGCGATCGCCCGCGGTCAGTCCCGCGCGGAGCCGTACGGGCCGTTGACGCTGTTCGTGCAGGACGGGCCCGGCTGGCCGCTGTACGCCCGCCCCACCCCCGGCGCCGCCGAGCCGGTGACCGCCGCACACCTGGCGCGGGTACGCGAGCGGCAGCGCGCGCTCGGCGTACCGGAGGCGTACGAGTGGGTGCACGACCTGGCGCCTGATCTGCTCGGGGTCGCCGAGCGGGCCGGGCTGGCGGTGCTGCGGGCGCCGCTGCTGGTGCTCGACCCGGACGACCTGCCCGAGCCGGCGACGCTGGACGGCGTACGGCTGCTGGACCCCGACGATGCGGGCTATGCCGACGATGTCGCCGCGTGCCGGGCCGTCGCCGCCGTGGCCTTCGGCACCCCGGGTGTGGCGACCGGCGCCGCCGGGACCTCCGAGCGGGACGCCGCTGTCCGCCGGCTCGACGACGCGCGGCTGCGCCACGAGGCGGAACGTACCCGGGCGGGGCTG
>JBOGDG010000099.1:0-8722 GCA_050701655.1 Micromonosporaceae bacterium | reverse complement strand
GTGCTGGTGGTGGCCGCCGACGCGGTGGGACGCTCGCTGCTGGCCCCGGTGGAGGTGCCGGTGGGAGTGGTGACGGCGGTGCTGGGGGCGCCGTACCTGGTGTGGCTGCTGCGCCGTACCCCCGAGCTGTGATCCTGCCCTGGCGTGTGGCCGTTCTGACGGCTGCCAGGTCAGGTTGATGGGGCGCTGCCCGGTGCTGACGTATCCGGACACGACCAAGCCTCGCCTCACCAGGCTTTACGTGGCGTCTGATGTCGCGTCTGTCCGGAGGTCGTGAACGAGACTCTCGATTCCGCGGCGCGACCGTGGATCGGAGAGCCCGTGCTTCCACGTGTAACAGGCAGTGCCGCCGCAGCCGTTCACATCGACTCGCGAGAGGCCCGCGGTGATCAGGACGCGCCGCCCGGCTGGCGATGACGTGTACGCGCCGTGGTGTTCTTCACCGAGGACCCATGCCCTGACCAGGCAGGCGAGCAGTACATCAGCCTCCACCGGCCTCGCCAGCATCGGATCGTGATGGCAGTTGCCGCCGCAGTCGTACGCACGGCCTCCGTCCTGTATGACAACGGGAAGCATCAGGCGATGGCAGGTCGCGCACCGCAGCAGGCCGCGGAGCGAATAGGGGTCGGTCACGGCGCACCTCTGCGGGGATCGTAGGTGTCCTCGGTGGCGGCGCGTTCGACTTCCCCTCGCCGGCTGGACTGGGGCCACAGACGTTCGTGGAGCCTTGTTGGGACGAAGTCGGCGAGCCTGAGCCCGGCACTTTGCAGTTGGCCCGCAGCGTCGCGGAAGGGCTCACACGGCCACTGCTGGTGGCAGATGAAGCATGCCGGCGCGGAGGGATGGTCGGGTAGATGCCGGCTCAGGGCGTCGATGTGCTCGCCCGCATCGCTCGCGGGGGCTGCCTTGCGCGACGAGCAGCGTGAGAGGCGAGCGCCGGTGCGGCTGTGCCGTTCGGGCGGCATTCGCGAGGTCGTCTCGAGTCTCGACTGCGCGTCTTCGGAATGCGCGGCCGGAGACTTCGGGAGGCGCGGAGCCCCCGGCCGGCGCACCTTGCTGGTCACCCGGTGCCGCAGCCCCTTGACGTGCGGCATCGAGGACTCTCCCACCAACCGACCGTCCTGAGCGACGGCAGCGCCAGCCCCGTTTGATCCAGCCCACGCCTCCATGCGGAGGTGCCCTGACGGGCCGAGCGCGGCGGGTACGTGGGATGCGTCGACAGGGATCACAGCGGTCCTCCGGAACAGTTCGATCAGCGGCACGCATTCAGTGAAAGCGGCGGCGTCGCGAACCGGTACCAGCCGCTGGCATTCCGCTGGCGACCATCAACACCGGCTCCCAGGAAGCCGCCGTATCGTGTGAGGATCTGGTTTCCGAATCCCGAAGGGTGCTCATGGGCGCGCTGCACGCGGTGTTCTTTGACGTCGGCGAGACGATCGTGGACGAGACCCGGGAGTACGGCACCTGGGCGGACTGGCTTGGCGTGCCGCGGCACACCTTCTCCGCAGTGTTCGGTGCCGTGATCGCGCGAGGCGGCGATTATCGGGAGACCTTCCAGCACTTCCGGCCCGGGTTCGATCTCGCGGTCGAGCGGCAGCGCCGTGCCGACGCCAGTCAGCCGGAGGCCTTCGCCGAGGAGAACCTGTACGCCGATGCCCGGCCTTGTCTGGCTGCGTTGCGGGATCAGGGTCTGCTCGTCGGGTTGGCGGGCAATCAGACCGCCCGGGCGGAGAGCGTCCTGCGAGCGTTGGACTTCGCCGTCGACGTGATCGGCACCTCGGACGGGTGGGGTGTGGAGAAGCCCTCAGCGGGGTTCTTCGACCGCGTGGTCACTGAAGCGGGCTGGCCTGCTGACGCGGTGCTCTACGTCGGCGACCGTCTGGACAACGACGTCAAGCCGGCCCAGGCCGTGGGTATGCAGACCGTGTTGATTCGCCGGGGTCCGTGGGGCTACATCCTGCAAGACCGGGTCGTTGAGGAACGCTGCCTGTTCCGCCTCGAGTCGCTTGCCGAGCTGCCCGAACTGGTCGCGAAGCACAATCGCGCCTGAAGCGCTCGCCAGACGCGGCAGGGACGGCGGGCCGCGTCACCAGGAGACAGGTGACAGAGCCCGGTGGCGGTCTCGGACCTCGGTTTTCCGGGTGCCTTCGGGGAGACGGCGGGCCACTTCGCTGATGCGTTGGTGGCCGGTGGCGTACCGCCGGTGCGGTGGCGGCGGTCGGCGCGGTCGGGTTCGTGAGGCTGGTGGCGCCGCATCTGGCGCGCCGGCTGGCGGGCTCCGGGACGGCGCGGCTGGCGCCGGCGGCGATGACGCTGGGGGCGGTGCTGGTGGTGGCCGCCGACGCGGTGGGACGCTCGCTGCTGGCCCCGGTGGAGGTGCCGGTGGGCGTGGTGACGGCGGTGCTGGGGGCGCCGTACCTGGTGTGGCTGCTCCGGCGTACCCCCGAGATCTGACCCGGCGTGTGGCTGTTCGACGGCTGCCAGGTCAGATTCGTGGGGCGTTTGCCCGTGTCGAGGTGTTGGCGGCGTACTCACACTTCGGGTTGCTCGGTGTCGGGCTCGCGTGATGGCACGCTCTCTGTCGCGTTGAACCGCTCGACCGGCGCCAGGTCCAGCTTCCGGTAAGGCTTACTTAAGCTCTCCCATATCAACCGATCTTGTGCCTGCGACCGCCACTCCGGAGGCGTGGCAGGAAGCTCACCGCCGGCTGCTCGCCAACGCGCTCGGCGAATGGTGCACAGTGCGGCTTGATCCCCGTCAACCTGATTTCCGACTCCGAAGAGCATTGACATGCGTCAATACGATCGGTAGACAGGTCACTGCGACACGTAATCGGTTGCTCCTGGCGTTACGAGGTGCCTGCCACATTGGGTTGGGAATCAGGCAGGAGTGGCTTGATGGTCGCCAGCGGTAGCGCGCCGCTGTCAATAAGGTGGCGCCGCACCGACACCTGTGCGGCGCTCTAGTACGGGGAAGTGGGACCGCCGTTCCCGGGACCGCAGATGCTGCATTGATCCCTACTTCCTCCATTGAGGAGGTTCCGTCGTGTCCACGTTCTTCAGGATCATCTCCAGATCGACGATGGTCGTGGTACTCGCCATGCTGATTGTGGTACCCGTCGCCGGATCTGCCCAGGCGAATCCGGCAGATCACCGTCTGACTAGCGCAGAGCGAGCGCTCACAGCGGAAGGCGCGGCGCTACGACTAGCTCGAGCGAATTCTGAGCCTGGAACGCTGTCGCATCTCTACACCCGTGGCGACATCAGCTGTCACTACGGCACGTTTTACAAGTACGTGAAGCACAGGGCCTGGGGTAGCGACATGCCGCGGTACACCGAGATCGAGGTGCAGATGGACTTGTACATCAACGGAAGGTGGTGGAAGGGCTACCAAAGATTCGTGACGACGAGCGGATCCGGAACCTGGAGCACACCCACCTACGAGAATCCCACTAACCTGTACGGTGAGTACAAGCTGATCGTCTACGCGTATGGCCCGAACGGTTACGGCCAGGGCTCGGACACTTGCCGGCTCTGAGCAGTGGCTTGGGGTGGGCACGTCGCATTACCAACTGCCCACCCCAAGCTTGCTCAATCCTCATGATGCCTACTGCCGCGTCGCCGATTCAGCAAACTGACCAGCATGCGTGTAGCGAGCACCAGCACCAATGAAACCGCGGCAAGCTGCACTAGGAGTAGGATCGCTGACGTCCAGTGGTTAGCTGTCATGGCGCAAGTATGGCATTGCGGGCACATGAGACCAGCCCAATTGCGTACGTCAGGTGTCAGTCAGTAGGTGGTGGACAAACCTGCCCGGGTCGGCTAGGAATGCTCTCGTTACGCTCACCGGCAGCGCGGCGTCGTAGGAAACCTCACCGATCATCCCGTCTGCATCGATCTGGAGAATCCGCGCATCCGGAACTGCCAACAAGATCGGGGAGTGTGTCGCGATGATCATCTGCGACCCGGATCCCACGAGCTCAACAACCCGGCGAAGCAGCGCCAAGCATCCGTGCACCGACAATGCAGCCTCGGGCTCGTCTAGAAAGTAGAGGCCGTTCGCCCCAAATCTGTGTACCACCAGGTCCAGGAACGACTCACCGTGGGAGCGCTCATGAGGCGAGATCCCGCCGTAGGCCGCGATCAAGGGCGGCGAACCAGGATCCGCGTTGAGGCGCTCGATCTCGGTGGCGACATTGTAAAACGATTCGGCTCGTAGAAAGAATCCAGTCTGAGGTCGACGGCCCGCTCGCCATGACAGCACCAGATGCTCCGCAAGGGACGACTCCGATGACCGCGTGGCGAAGCGGAATGCCTGCGAGCCTCCCTCGGCATTGAACCCGCACGCCACCGCGAGAGCTTCAACCAGGGTGGACTTGCCGGTGCCGTTCTCCCCGACCAGAAGCACGACGGGCGAGTCCAGATCCAGCCCACCGCTGGCCATCAGCTGTCTGACCGCAGGCAGAGTGAATGGGTAGCCCGTGTGTGGCGCGCGATCAAGACGCACCTGACGGAGAAACGGCTTTGATGCCGTACGGGCTGCGCGAGTTGCGGCCATAGCCATTACCGTCACTTTCTCCCCTAACGGCTCGAAGGCTACGCGACGGACGGCCGGGAGCCCACCGCATCAGTGGGGGTCGTAGCAGACGCGGTTGCGGCGTCGTCACGACGGGTAGCCTGCCACAGTCGCTGGGCACCCGGTTGCGGCTTAGGTAAGGCTTACCTAAGCTGTGGCTCATGTCTACGGATCTTGAGGGTCGTGCCACCAGCCCGGAGGCGTGGCAGGAGGCTAACCGCCGAGTGCTCGCGAAGGCGCTCGGGGAATGGTGCTTCGAGGAGATGCTGAAGCCGGTGGAGACCGGGCCGGGGGCGTACCAGGTGGAGCTGGACGGGGGAGTCCGGTACGCCTTCCGCGCGACCCCCGGCGCGTTCGGCTGGCTGCGGGTGGACCCGGTGTCGATCACCCGTACCGGCGCCGGGATGCTCGGCAACGAGATCGGGGAGCCGGCGTACGACGCGCTGCGCTTCCTGGTCGACGTTGCCGACACGATCGGCACCGACGCCGCCACGCTCGCCACCTACCTCACCGAGCTGTCGGCCACATTGGCCGCCGACGCGCAGCGCCTGGCCCACGACACCGAGACCGCCGACGAACTGCGCCAGCTCGGGCACACCGAGCTGGAGTGCCGGATGACCGGCCACAACTGGCTGGTGGCGAACAAGGGCCGGCTCGGCTTCTCCGCGACCGACGTCCGCGCGTACGCCCCCGAGTCCGCCCAGCCGGTGTCGCTGCGCTGGATCGCGGCGCACCGCGGGCTGGCCGAGTTCCGCGGCACCCCCGAGCTGTGCGAGGCCGAGCTGCTGGCCCGCGAGCTGGACGACGCCACCCAGACCGGTTTCGCCGACCGGCTGCGCGGCCTCGGCCTCTCCCCGGAGTCGTTCGTCTGGCTGCCTGTGCACCCGTGGCAGTGGGACCACGCGGTGCAGACGCTGCACGCCGCGGACCTGGCGCAGCGCCGGATCGTGCCGCTGGGCGACAGCGCCGACGCGTACCTGCCGGGCCAGTCGATCCGCACCATGGCCAACCTCACCACCCCCGGCCGGTACGACGTGAAGCTGCCGCTGAAGATCCTCAACACCCTGGTGTGGCGCGGCATCCCACCGCACTGCACGGCGGGCGCCCCGGTGGTCACCCAGTGGCTGCGCGGCATGCTCGACACCGACCCGTACCTGGCGGAGACCACCCGTACGGTGTTCCTGGGCGAGGTGGCTTCGGTGACGGTGCGGCACTCGTACCTGTCCCGGTTGGCGGACACCCCGTACCAGCATCTGGAGACGCTCGGCTGCATCTGGCGGGAGTCGGTCTCCTCCCGGCAGGACCCTGACGAGCGGGTACGCACCTTCGCCTCCCTGTTGCACGTGGACACCGCCGGCACCGCGTTCGTCGCGTCGCTGGTACGGGCGTCCGGGCTGGCGCCGACGGAGTGGCTGGCCCAGCTGTTCCGCACCCTGCTGGCGCCGATCATGCATGTGCTCTACCGGTACGGCGTCACGTTCAACCCGCACGGCCAGAACACCCTGCTCGGGTACGACGATCAGGAGCGCCCGACGCGGCTCTACCTGAAGGACTTCGTCGACGACGTGTGCGTGTCGTACACCCACGTCCCGGAACGGGGGCCGGAGCCGGACAGCCACGACCACGTACTGCCCCGCAAACACCCGTCGGTGATCCGGCAGCACGTGATCGACCAGGTGTTCGTCGGTCACTTCCGGTATCTGGCCCCGTTGTGTGCGGCGCAGCTGGGCGTACCGGAGAAAGTGTTCTGGGGTTTGGTACGCCAGACCGTGACCGACTTCCAGTCCGAGTTCGCGACCCGGTTCCCCGAGCTGACCGGCCGGTTCGCCGAGTACGACCTGCTCGCCCCGCGCATCCCCCGGTACGCCCTCAACCGGGACCGCCTCGTCGTCACCCGGTACGGCGACCGCGCCCTGCGCCACGCGCTGCATCCCAACGGCACCCTCCCCAGCCCGCTGGCGGCGGAGTAGCCGCGCCGGCCGGTCTCAATCCACGGACTCGGGCTCGGCCGGCTGCTCCAGCGACACGTGCAGGCGGAGCTGCGGGACCAGTACGCCTTCGACGTCCAGCGCTCGGGTGGCGCCGTCGGGTTCCCAGCCGGTCGAGGTGAGGAACTTCACCATCGCCACGTCCTCCTGGTACGCCCAGGCCAGCGCGCGGCGCCGGCCGTCGCCGCGCCACAGGTCGACCGCGGCGGCGAGCAGCCGGCTGCCGTGGCCACGGCGCCCCCAGCGCGGCTCCACCAGCAGGTCGGTGATCGCGGCGGTGGTGGCGGCGTCGGGCGGGGACTCGCCGGGCGCCAGCGCCGCCTCGTCGGCCGGCCCGATCGCGGCGAACCCGACCAGGTGGGTCTCGGCGGCCTGCTCGTACGCCACCAGCACGTGATGCCGTGGGCTGGGCGGGTCGGTGATCGCGGCCTGCCAGCGCTCGGTGAGCCACTCCGGTGTCATCGCGTCGATCGCGAACCGGGGGATGAACCGGGAGTACGCCGTCCGCCACGTGGACAGCTGCACCCGCGCGATCTGGTCGGCGTCGGCGTCGCGCGCCGGCCGTACGAACCCATGAGCCACCCGTCGAGGCTAGCCGGGGAGGGTTAGGCGTTCTTCGGGGAGCTCGATGGTGGGGTCCAGGCCGATCCTGATCATCTGGGTCTTGCCGTCTGAGACGAAGCCGTGCCGGCGGTAGAAGCGCAGCGCCCGTTCGTTGCCGGTGAGGCTCCAGACCCGTACCGGGGTCTCGGCGGCCTGCAGCAGATCGGTGACGGCGGCGTCGAGCAGCTCGGCGCCGGCGCCGCAGCCCCAGTGGTCGGGGTCGACGTAGAGGGCGTACACCTCGCCGCCGCCGTTCGGGTCGACCGCCGCCCAGCCGCGGTCGTGGCTCTTCCGGTACGGCCCGTAGTTGACGAAGCCGACGATCTGGCCGTCCACCTCGGCGACGAACCCGCGTACGTGCGCGTAGTCCGGATCGTGCCAGCTGTCGCGGCGCTGCTGGGTGCGGGCCTCCGGGTCCTGCGCGGCGAGGAAGTCCGCCGGCATCAGGCCGCGGTAGCCCACCTGCCAGCTCGCGACGTGCGCCCGCGCCACCCCCGCGCAGTCCTCGTACGCCGGGCGCCGCAGCTTCACCTCTGCCATGGTCACCGGTGTACCGGGCGGGCGGCGCGCTGTCCACCGGATTGTCAGAGGGCTCGGCTAGTCTGCGGCCACCATGGGCGTACGTAACGGATCACTTTCGCTGCCGCAGGCGCGCCGGATCGCGCTCGCCGCGCAGGGCTTCGCCGAGCCGGCGCCGACCACCCCGGTCGACGTACGCCGGCTGCGGCGGCTGGTGGAGCGGCTCGGGGTGCTGCAGGTCGACTCGGTCAACGTGCTGCTGCGGGCGCACTACATGCCGGCGTACAGCCGGTTGGGGGCGTACCCACGCGATCAGCTGGACCGGCTCGCGGGGGAGCGACCGCGCCGGCTTTTCGAGTACTGGGGCCACGAGGCGTCGCTGCTGCCGGTGAGGTTGCAGCCACAGCTGCGGTGGCGGATGGAGCTGGGCCACCAGTGGGGGATCGGCCGGTGGGCACAGCAGCATCCCGACTTCATCGAGTGGGTGCTCGACGAGGTGCGGGAGAAGGGGCCGCTGACAGCGCGCGAGATCGAGCACGACGTACCGGTGAAGAAGACGCACTGGGGTTGGAACTGGAGCGAGGTCAAGAAGGCCCTGGAGTGCCTGTTCTGGGACGGTCGGGTCACCGCCGCACGGCGCAACGGCAGTTTCGAGCGGGTGTACGACGTGCCCGAGCGGGTGCTGCCGCCGGAGATCGTCGACGCGCCGACGCCGAGCCGTGCCGACGCGCATCGGGAGCTGATCCGTACCGCCGCGAAGGCGCTCGGGGTGGCGACCGAGAAGGATCTGCGCGACTACTACCGGCTGGCACCCGGCGAGTCGCAGACCGCGGTCGCGGAGCTGGTCGAAGCGGGCGAGCTGGCCCCGGTGACCGTCGAGGGATGGCGCCACCAGGGCTACCTGTGGCCGGCTGCCCGGCTGCCGCGCCGGGTCGACGCCGCGGCGCTGATCAGCCCGTTCGATCCGCTGATCTGGGAACGTTCCCGCACCGAGCGGCTGTTCGACTTCCGCTACCGCATCGAGATCTACGTACCGG
>JBOGDG010000098.1:0-8836 GCA_050701655.1 Micromonosporaceae bacterium | reverse complement strand
CAGGGAGATCATGCGGATGCGGTCCCTGCTGGAGGAGATGATCGCCGAGCACACGGGCCAGTCGGTGGACCAGGTTCGTAAGGACATCGACCGGGACAAGATCCTGACCGCCGAAGAGGCGCTGGACTACGGATTGGTCGATCAGGTGCTGGGCACACGGAAGAAGTCGACAACACCCGCGGGTAGTGGGGCACGCTGAATGCAGCGGTTGGGGGTCCGCATCGGGCCCCCAACCATGTAACGTCGAGGCTACACAGAGCTTGAGTAACAGGTCCGGCAGGCAAAGGTTGGGCGCGGAGCGTCCGGTCGGTGAGGCAGGGAGACGCCTACGTGGCACGTATCGGAGACGGCGGCGACCTACTCAAGTGCTCCTTCTGTGGTAAATCGCAGAAGCAGGTCAAGAAGCTGATCGCCGGACCTGGGGTGTACATCTGCGACGAGTGCATCGACCTCTGCAACGAGATCATCGAAGAGGAGCTCTCCGACTCGGGCGACGTGAAGTGGGATGAGCTTCCCAAGCCCAAAGAGATCTGCGAGTTCCTCGACCAGTACGTGGTCGGCCAGGATGGCGCCAAGCGTTCGCTGTCGGTCGCGGTCTACAACCACTACAAGCGGATCCAGGCCGACGGCGGCGGCCCCCGCGCCAGCGCCGCCGACGCGGTCGAGCTGGCCAAGTCCAACATCCTGCTGATCGGCCCCACCGGCTGCGGCAAGACCCACCTGGCACAGACCCTGGCGCGGCTGCTGAACGTACCGTTCGCGATCGCCGACGCCACCGCGCTCACCGAGGCCGGGTACGTCGGTGAGGACGTCGAGAACATCCTGCTCAAGCTGATCCAGGCCGCCGACTACGACGTCAAGCGCGCCGAGACCGGGATCATCTACATCGACGAGGTCGACAAGATCGCCCGGAAGAGCGAAAACCCCTCCATCACCCGGGACGTGTCCGGCGAGGGCGTGCAGCAGGCGCTGTTGAAGATTCTCGAGGGTACGACGGCGAGTGTGCCGCCGCAGGGTGGCCGCAAGCACCCGCACCAGGAGTTCATCCAGATCGACACCACCAACGTGCTGTTCGTCTGTGGTGGCGCGTTCGCCGGGCTCGACAAGATCATCGAGCAGCGAGTCGGGAAGCAGGGGCTCGGCTTCGGCTCCCACCTGCGGAGCAAGGAAGACGTGTCGAACGACGACGTCTTCGCCGACGTGATGCCGGAGGATCTGCTGAAGTTCGGCATGATCCCCGAGTTCGTGGGCCGGCTGCCGGTGCTCACCAGCGTGCGCAACCTCGACCGGGACGCGCTGATCCAGATCCTCACCGAGCCCCGCAACGCGCTGGTCAAGCAGTACCAACGGCTGTTCGAGCTGGACGCGGTCGAGCTGGAGTTCAGCGACGACGCGCTGGAGTCGATCGCGGACCAGGCGATCCTGCGTGGCACCGGCGCCCGTGGCCTCCGCGCGATCATGGAGGAGGTGCTGCTCCCCGTGATGTACGAGGTGCCGAGCAGCCCCGACGTGGCGCGCGTGGTGGTGACCAGCGAGGTCGTACTGGAGAACGTCAACCCGACCATCGTGCGGCGCGAGCTGCCGAAGCGCACCCGCGAGCGCCGCGACAAGTCGGCCTGACCGGCGGCCGCGACTAAGTGACCTGCGTCAAATAGCTACACGTCTTGGGGTGGCCGCGCCGTAGGTTCCAGGCGTGACCGCCCTGCTGCTCGCCGCCGCATCCGCCGCCGTGTACGGCTCCGCCGACTACTGCGGCGGTGTCGCCACCCGCCGCGCCAACCCGATCACGGTGACGGTGCTGTCCCAGCTGATCAGCGTGCCGCTGGTGGTGGTCGGCGCGCTGCTGGTGACCGGCACCCCGACCCTGACCGACCTGGGGTGGGGCGCGCTCGCGGGAGCGGCGGGGCTGATCGGCCTGGTGCTGCTGTACCGGGGCCTGTCCCGCGGCGCCATGGCGGTGGTGGCGCCCACCACCGCGGTAACCGCGGCGCTGGTGCCGCTGGGAGTGGGGCTGGTGCTGGAGCGGTGGCCGCGCCCGCTCGCGCTGGCGGGTGTGGTGTGCGCCGTGATCGCGATCGGGTTCGTGAGCCTGGCGCCGAACGGCGACCGCAGCCCCGTGACGTCCAGCCTGCTGGCTTCGGCGGTGCTCGCCGGGGTGGCGTTCGGCGTCTTCTTCATCGCCCTGGACCGGGCCGGCTCGGGCGCCGGGCTGTGGCCACTGGTCGCCGCGCGGCTCACCTCGGTCGGACTGGGTACGGGGCTCGCGCTGGCCGTCGGCGTCTCGCTGAAGGCGCCCACCGGGTCGTGGCGCTGGATCACCGGCGCCGGAGTGCTCGACGTGACCGCGAACGGGCTGTACGTGTTCGCCGCCCAGCTTGGCGCGCTCGCCGTGATCGCCCCGGTCGCCTCGCTGTACCCCGCCAGCACCGTACTGCTGGCGCTGACCATCGACCGGGAACGCGTAAGGCCCGTGCAGCTGGTGGGGCTGGGCCTGGCAGCGATGGCGCTGGTCCTGGTCACCGGCTCCACCTGAGCCGGGGCGCGAGCGCCGGCGTCAGAGCTGGTCTACGGCGGTGACGGTGACGACGGCGGCGCCGGCCTCGTCGGAGGCGGCGAGCTCCACCTCGGCGCTGATACCCCAGTCGTGGTCGCCGTCCGGGTCGTCGAGGATCTGGCGTACCCGCCACATGCTCGGCTCCTCGGTGATCAGCAGCAACGCCGGGCCGCGCGCGTCCGGCCCGGTGCCGATCGCGTCGTGCTGCTCCCAGTACGCCGTGAGCCCCTCCTGCCACGCCTCGCTGTCCCAGCCGGCGTCGCTGTCGAGGGCGCCCAGCTCGTCGTACCGGCGGAGCGAGGCCAGCTCGACGCGGCGGAACAGGGCGTTGCGTACGAGCACCCGGAAGGCGCGGCGGTTGGCGGTGACGGCGGGCGGCTTGTCGTCGGGCGGAGCCACCTCGGGCAGCGCCGCCCCCGGGTCCCGCAGCCGCTCCCACTCGTCGAGCAGGCTGGAGTCGGTCTGGCGTACCAGCTCGCCCAGCCACTCTTCGAGGTCGACCAGCTCGTCGGTCTTGGCCTCCTCGGGCACGGTCTGGCGTACCGCCTTGTACGCGTCGGCCAGGTACCGCAGCACCAGCCCTTCCGAACGCGCCAAACCATAAAACCCGACGTACTCGGTGAAGGTCATGGCGCGCTCGTACAGGTCGCGGGCGACCGACTTGGGGGAGAGCTGGTGCTCGTCGACCCACGGGTGCCCCTTGCGGTACATCCGGTACGCCTCGTCGAGCAGCTCGGCGAGCGGGCGCGGGTGGGTGACGTCCTCCAGCAGCTCCATCCGCTCCTCGTACTCGATGCCGTCGGCCTTCATCGCGGCCACCGCCTCGCCGCGGGCTTTGAACCGCTGCGCGCTCAGCACCGGCCGGGGATCGTCCAGAGTGGACTCGATCACCGACAGTACGTCCAGCGGATAGCCGGGCGAGTCGCGGTCCAGCAGCTCGATCGCCGCCAGCGCGAACGGCGACAGCGGCTGGTTGAGCGCGAAGTCGACCTGGAAGTCCTCGACCAGCCGGGGCCGGCCGTCGGTGTCGCGCTGCACCACCCCGGCGGCGAGCAGCGCCCGGTAGATGGCCAGCGCGCGACGGGTGTGCCGCAGCTGGCGCCGGCGGTCGTCGTGGTTGTCCTCCAGCAGCGTACGCATCGCGGCGAACGCGTCTCCGGGTCGGCTCAGTACGTTCAGCAGCATCGCGTGGCTGACCAGGAACGACGAGGTCAGCGGCTCCGGATCGGCGTCGACCAGCCGCTGGTACGTGGGCTCGCCCCACGACACGAACCCCTCGGGCGGCTTCTTGCGTACCACCTTGCGGCGCTTCTTGGGATCGTCGCCCGCTTTGGCGAGCGCGCGTGACGTCTCTACCACGTGCTCGGGCGCCTGCACCACGACGGTGCCGACGGTGTCGAAGCCGGCGCGCCCAGCCCGCCCGGCGATCTGATGGAACTCACGGGCCTTCAGGTGGCGGGTCTTCACCCCGTCGTACTTCGACAGCGCGGTGAAGAGCACGGTACGGATCGGTACGTTGATCCCCACCCCGAGCGTGTCGGTGCCACACACGATCTTCAACAGTCCGGCCTGGGTGAGCCGCTCCACCAACCGGCGGTACCGCGGCAGCATCCCCGCGTGGTGTACGCCGATTCCGTGGCGTACCAGCCGGGAAAGGGTCTTGCCGAAACCGGCCGCGAACCGGAAGCCGCCGATCTCCGCGGCGATCAGATCCTTCTCGGCGCGGGTGCAGACGTTGACGCTCATCAGCGACTGCGCCCGTTCCAGCGCGGAGGCCTGGGTGAAGTGCACGACGTAGATCGGCGCGTCGCCGGCCTCCAGCAGCTCGGCCAGGGTCTCGTGGATCGGGGTGAAGGCGTACCGGAAGGTGAGCGGGACCGGCCGCTCCACGGAGGTGACGACGGCGGTTTCCCGGCCGGTACGCCGGGTCAGGTCCTTGGCGAAGAAACTCACCTCGCCCAGCGTCGCCGACATCAGCAGGAACTGCGCCCGCGGCAGCGCCAGCAGCGGCACCTGCCACGCCCAGCCCCGGTCCGGCTCGCCGTAGAAGTGGAACTCGTCCATCACCACCACACCGACGTCGGCGTCCGCGCCGTCGCGCAGCGCGATGTTCGCCAGGATCTCGGCGGTGCAGCAGATGATCGGCGCGTCGGCGTTGACGCTGGAGTCGCCGGTCAGCATCCCCACGTTGTCGGCGCCGAACGTCTCGCAGAGTGCGAAGAACTTCTCCGAGACCAGCGCCTTGATCGGCGCGGTGTAGAAGCTGACCTGGTCGCGCGCCAGTGCCGCGAAGTGGGCTCCGGTGGCGACCAGGCTCTTCCCGGAGCCGGTCGGGGTGGAGAGGATCACGTTCGCGTCGGAGACCAGCTCGATCAGCGCGTCCTGCTGCGCCGGGTAGAGCTCCAGTCCGGACTCGGCCGCCCAGGCCGCGAAGGTGTCGAAGAGGGCGTCGGGGGAGGGGTCCGGCGGCAGCCGGTCAGCTAGCGTCATGGTGCCTCGATGGTGCCTGGTCGCGTCCGGACCATCTACCTTGACCCCCATGGCGACGCTCTCCGAGATCCTGCTGGCCGCCGAACAGGGCCGTTTCCCACCCGCCGACGGCGGCCTCACGGTGGTGCCGCAGCCCTCGCCGAGGCAGGCGGCGGTGCTGGCGTTCACGGCCCACCATGTCGTCGTCGCGGACTTAGACCCTTCGTGGGTACGCCAGCAGCTGCCCGACGGCGACCTGTCCGCGCCGCTGAGCCCGCCGTTCCTGAGCGTGCTGTGCGGCAAGCTCGCCCGCCGGGTGAACAACGTCGACCTGCTGACCCTGGCGGCACCGCTCGCCGGGCCGCCGCCCTTACCGCTGGTGCCGGTCGCCGAGCGCGACCACCCGCGGGCCGCGCGGGCGCTGCGGTATCGCGACGACGTGTCCGTGTGGACCGTCGAGGGTGGCGTGGTGCTGCTCGGACGGGGGCTCGGTGGGCGATGGGAGACCTCGGTCGAGGTGTCGGACTCACACCGGGGCCGCGGCCTCGGGCGGGCGCTGGCGACGGCGGCGCGGCACCTCGTACCGGAGGGGAGGGCGCTGTGGGCGCAGGTCGCGCCGGGCAACGCGGCGAGCGTACGGGCCTTCCTGGCCGCCGGCTACGCCCCGGTCGGCGCCGAGGCACTACTGGTGCGGTGAGCGGCGGGTCCGCACGGGGTTTCCGCTGCGGCGCCAACCCGGCGGACGTGCCGCACACATCACGCTCCGGGTGCTGCGGGCACTGCTGGCGGTGTTCTTCCTGCTCGCCGCGTCCGGCCCCAAGCTGCTGGGGGAACAGACCGCGGTGGAGTTGTTCGATGACATTGGCGCCGGTCAGTGGCTGCGCTACGTGGTGGGCGGCGTGCTCGAGCTCGCCGGCGCCGTCGGGCTGGTCATTCCCCGGCTGGCCGGCCTGGCCGCGTTGGGTCTGATCGGGATCATGGTGGGAGCGACCTTCACTCAACCGGTGGTCCTCGGCTCGCCTGCCCTGGCGATCACCCCCGTGATCCTCGGCGTTCTGCTGGGGTGTGGTCGCCCGGGGTCGCTGGCCGAGACCCGAGCCCTGGTCGCCACCTGACGTCTCGAATAGCCGCCGGGCTATTGACACGCCACACCACATGGTGATTGGTTTCACCATGTGGTGTGGCGTTGTAGGTAAGTTTCCTATTGCCGGGGGGGCGTGGCAGCGCACATCAGCCCATGCGGGATCACGGCAGGGGAGGAATGATGCGGCGGCACCTACGCACGCTCCGCACATGGACCGGCGGCGCCCGACTGGTGGTCGGGGCGATCGCTCTCGCACTGCTCGGCGCAGCGACGCCGGCAGCCGGCCAGACGCCGTACGCCGGCGAGGACCGGGCGTCAGCCCCTGACTGGAGACAGGGCAACCTGGCGGACGGCTGGATCCGGCACAAGCTCCGCCAGATGTCGCTGGAGGAGAAGGTCGGCCAGCTCTTCATGACGTACGCCTACGGGGAGACAGCCGACACCGACGCCCCCGGCGACGTGTCCCGCAACCGCAGCGCGTACGGCGTCGACAACGCCCAGCAGCTCATCGAGAAGTACCACCTCGGCGGGATGATCTACTTCGCCTGGTCGAACAACGTCAACAACCCGCGTCAGATCGCCGGCCTGTCCAACGGGGTGCAACGGGTCGCCGCGGACCAGCCGTCCGGCCTGCCGCTGCTGATCTCCACCGACCAGGAGCAGGGCATCGTGGTACGGGTCGGGTCGCCCGCCACCCAGTTCCCCGGCAACATGGCGCTCGGCGCCGGGCGCAGCTCCCGCGACGCGTTCACCGCCGCCCGCATCACCGGCCAGGAGCTCCGGGCGCTGGGCATTAACCAGAACTTCGCGCCGGTCGCCGACGTGAACGTCAACGCGCTCAACCCGGTGATCGGGGTCCGCTCCTTCGGCGAGGATCCGGGACTCGCCGCCGCGCTGACCGCGGCGCAGACCCGCGGCTACCAGCAGCGGGACGGGGTCTCCGCGACCGCCAAGCACTTCCCTGGCCACGGCGACACCGACGTGGACAGCCACTACGGCTTCCCGGTCATCAACCACACCCGCGAGGAGTGGCAGCGGCTGGACGCGCCGCCGTTCCGCGCCGCTGTCGCCTCCGGGATCGACGCCATCATGACCGCGCACATCCAGGTGCCGGCGCTGGACCCGTCGGGCGATCCCGCCACGCTCTCCCGGCCGATCATGACCGGCCTGCTGCGGGGTGAGCTCGGCTACGACGGCGTGGTCGTCACCGACTCCCTCGGCATGGCGGGCGTACGGCAGAAGTACGGCGACGAGCGGGTCCCGGTGCTCGCCCTCAAGGCCGGGGTCGACATGCTGCTGATGCCGCCCAAGCTCGACGTCGCCTACCACGCCGTGCTCGACGCCGTGCGGAATGGCGAGCTGACCGAACGCCGGATCGAGCAGTCGGTCGCCAGAATCCTGCGCCTGAAGTTCTACCGCGGTCTGGTGCGGGATCCGTACGTCGATCCGAGTCGCATCGACTCGGTGGTGGGGACGCCCGAGCACGTGGCGGCCGCGCGGCAGATCACCGAGCGGACCACCACCCTGGTCGCCAACGACGCCGGGCTGCTTCCGCTCGACAAGCAGTCGCGCGGCGTGCTGGTCACCGGCTGGGGCGTCGCGACCACCAGATCCCTCGGGGACCACTTCGCCGACCGGGCCGCCACCGCCGATGTCTACTCGACCGGCGCCAACCCCAGCGACGCCGCGGTCAGCACGGCCGTGGCGAAGGCGGAGGCCAGTGATCTCGTCGTGGTGACCACGATGAACGCCTGGACCTCGGGCAACGCCCGACAACGGACGCTGGTCAAGCAACTGGTGGCCACCGGCACGCCGGTGATCGTGCTCGGGGTGCGCGACCCGTACGACATCGCGTACTTCACCGAGACGGAGACGTACCTCGCCACGTACTCGTACACCGCAATCGGCCTCGCCTCCGCCGTCAAGGCGATCTTCGGCGAGGTGTCTCCGAGCGGCAGGCTGCCCGTCACGATCCCGGTCGCCGGCCAGCCGGACACCCCGCTCTACCCGTACGGCCACGGGGTCACCTACTGACCCCACACCCCTACACCCCTAAGAGGAGCCATCGTGAGACGGATCTGGTCGCTGGCCGCCCGTGCAGCCGGCGCGATGACCCTGGTCGCCCTGGTCGCCCTGGTCGCCCTGCTCGCTGTGCCCGCCGTCGCGGCGCCCGCGGTCGCGGGGGAGGTCGACGAAGGGCGGCGCGTGGCGCTGCGGGCCGCGACGTACAACATCCAGGCCGGCGCCGGGATGGACCGCCGGTTCGACCTCGACCGCCAGGTCGCCGCGATCCGTGAGCTGCACGCCGACATCATCGCGCTGCAGGAGGTCGACGTGCACTGGAGCGCCCGGAGCCAGTGGCGGGACCTGGCGACCGAGTTGGGCGACGCGCTCGGGATGTGGGTGTTCTACGGCCCGATCTACAGCCTCGACCCGCTCTCGGAGGGCGCGCCGCGCCGGGAGTTCGGGAACGCGATCCTGTCCCGGTATCCGATCATCGCAGCCGAGAACCACGAGATCACCCGGCTCTCCACGCAGACGCCGGATCCGACGCCGCAGCCCGCGCCGGGCTTCCCGGAGGTGGTGGTCAACGTGCGTGGCGCCCTCGTCCACGCGTACGGAACCCACCTGGACTACCGCGCCGACCCGTACGTGCGGCGGATGCAGGTCGCCGACATGCGCCGGATCATGGCCGAGGACCGGGGCCGGCAGCAGGTGCTGCTCGGAGA
>JBOGDG010000097.1:0-8865 GCA_050701655.1 Micromonosporaceae bacterium | reverse complement strand
CACCGGTACGCCGGAACACCGCCGCCACCCCGTGGGGCAACGCGGCGAACCGCCGCCCCGCCCCGGTGACGGCGCTCCGCAGAAGTCCCATCCAGCGCATCCTGCCGAGTATGACCGATACTTCCCGCGCACCCAACACCTGACCTGGTACGGGCACCCAGCTGGGCGAGATCGTGACAGGAAGCGCCGGCCGGGAGAATCTGGACGGGTCCTCAGTCCTCGTACCAGGGCCATAGGTCCCGAACCAAGGTGGACCAACCAGTCGGATTGCCGATCCAGACGGGCCATACACCCGACCTTTTCCCTGATATCGAAACCGTCACGGCTGGGACAAGATTAGGCGACTCGTCAGCGGAGTCGGAGGTTCGCAGATGACGCCGCCGCTGCATCTACCGAGTGGACAGGTCACCTTCCTGTTCACTGACATCGAGGCTTCAACGAGGATGGCCCGGCTGCTCGGGGAGGGTTACCGGCCCGTCCTCCAGGAACACCGCTCGATCCTGCGCCACGCCATCCGGGAGTACGACGGGGTCGAGCTGCTCAACGAAGGTGACTCCTGCTTCGTCGCGTTCCCGGACGCGAGCGGCGGGATGCACGCCTGCCTGTCCGCGCAGCGCGCGATCGGCGACCACCCGTGGCCGGCCCCCACCGCCCGTCCCCGGGTACGGATGGGGCTGCACACCGGCCACGCGATCCCGTACGCCGGGGAGTACGCCAGCCAGGTGGTGCACCGGGCGTCGCGGGTGGCCTCGGCGGCGCACGGCGGCCAGGTGCTCTGCTCGTCGGCCACCGCCACGTACGCCGACCAACTGCCCGAAGAGGCATGGCTGCTCGACCTCGGGCTGCACAAGCTGCGGGGTTTCGACGACACCGAACGGCTCTATCAGCTGGTGGCGCCCGGGCTGGAGCGCGACTTCCCGCGGCCCCGTACGCTCGGCGCCGCGCTGCACAACCTGCCCGCGTCGCCGACCAGCTTCATCGGCCGGGCGCCGGAGCGGGCGGAGCTGCGGGCGCTGATCCAGGCGCACCGGCTGCTCACCGTGGCCGGCCCCGGAGGCGGCGGCAAGACGCGGCTGGCCGTGGAGGTGGCGGGCGACCTGACCGCGACGTACCCGGATGGGATCTGGTTCGCCGACCTGGCCTCGACCACCGACCCGGCGCTGGTGCCGGTCGCGGTGGCTACGGCGTTCGGGCTGCGCCCCGAGCCGGGACGGCCGGTGCACCAGACGCTCGCCGACCACGCCCGCCAGCAGCGCTGCCTGCTGCTGCTGGACACCTGTGAACACCAGCGTGACTGGGTCGCCGCGCTGGTCAGCCAGCTGCTCGCCGGCTGCCCTTCGCTCAGCGTGATCGCCACCAGCCGGGAGCCGCTCGGGCTGGCCGGCGAGGTGGTGTGGCGGATCCCCCCGCTGTCGGTCAACGTGACCCGCCCGGATCGGCGCAGCGACGCGGTCGAGCTGCTGTTGGACCGGGCCGCCGCCGCGCTCGGCGGGCGGGACATCTCGGCGCCGGAGCTCACCGACCTGGACCGGATCGCCCGCCGGCTGGACGGGCTGCCGCTGGCGCTGGAGCTGGCCGCGGCGCGGCTGCGCGTACTGTCCACCAGCGAGCTGGCGGAGCGGCTGGACGACGTACTGGGGGTGCTGGACGCCGAGGTCGACACCGCCCGGGAGCCGGACGAGGCCACTCAAGCCGGCGCGCCGCTCGATCGGCACAGCACGATGACCACGACGGTGGACTGGTCGTACCGTACGCTCAGCGCCCGCCCGGCTCGGCTGCTGCGCTGGATGGCGATCTTCTCAGGGCGGGTGGATCTGCCGACCATCGAATGGCTGTACGGGGAGCCGTGCCTCGGGCCGCTGGCCGTGCTGGTGGACAAGTCGCTGGTGCAGACCGGGGGCGGCGGGCCGGAGCACACCACGTACCTGATGCTGGACACGATCCGGGCCTTCGCCGCCCGCAAGCTCGCCGAGTACGGAGAGGAGCCGGCCGCCCGCAACCGTCACGTGGCGTGGTGCCTGCAGGCGATCCGGCACGCCAGCATCGGGCCGGACGGCGTACCGGTCACCTTGTCGATGTACGCCCTGGACCCGCTCGCCGAAGAGGTACGCCGCGCCCTGTACTGGTCGGCCAACGGTGGCAACATCCGGTATGGGCTGCGCCTGATCACCGCGCTCGACCAGTGGTGGGCCGAACGCGGGCTGGCCCGGGAAGGCCGGGTCTGGCTGTTCCGGATGTACGAGCGGATGGCCGACACCGAGCTGGAGCTGCCCGCCGGCGAGCTGGCGCACGCGTACCACGTACACGCCCTGCTGGCCGGCGCCGACGGCGAACACGCCGAGCAGCTGCGGTTCAGCCAGCGGGCGGAGCTGGCGGCGCGGCGCGCGAGCGATCCGGCGCTGCTGGCCCGGGTGCTGGCACACCGGGGCGAGATCCTGGCCGGGATGGGTGCTCCCACCCAGGCCGAGGCCGCGTGCCGCAGCGCCATCGAGTACGCCCGCGAGCACGACGCGGAGAGCGAGACGATACCGAGCATCCACTGCCTGGCCCGGCTGCTGTGGCACCGCGACGCCCTGGACGAGGCGCGGCGGCTGTTGACCGACACCGAGGCGCTGGAGGCCGAACAGCCGGCGTTGCGGGGGCGGCGGCGTACCTCGTACTTGCTCGGGCTGATCGCGTTGAGGGTGGGTGAGCTGTCCGAGGCGCGTACCTATCTGGTGAGAGCGCTGCGGGCCGGGACGGGGTACGGCTTCCACTCCTGCGTCGTCGACGGCCTGTACGCGATGGCGGGCTGGGCGGCAAGGGTCGCCGACTACGACCGGGCCGCGCTGCTGTTCGCCGCCGCCGACACGCACCGCAGCTCGCTGCGGGCCACCAGCAACGGGTACGCGGAGTCGTTCACCGCCGACCGTACCGAGACCAAGGAGGCGCTCGGGGAGGCGTACCAGGAGCGGTACAGCGTCGGCGCGCAGCTCGGGCTGGCCGGGGCCGTGGAGATCGCGGTCGCCACCCGTACCCCCGCACAGGTTGTTGCCCAGCTCGCCGGGTGACGACCCAGACAAACCTCAGGTGGTACGGCCAGGGCTGGCCGCGCTCTCGTGGTGCAGCCGGTCGAGTGCCGTGGCGGCGTAGGTGAAGGTCCGGCCCGCGGTCGCCCGCTTGTCCTCGAAGGACGCGGTGCCGCCATCGCCGCGCACCGTACCGAGCAGGTGGCCGGCGTCGGCGAAGCCGCAGGCCGGCACCCCGGCCCCGTCGAACCGGTAGACCGCGTACGCGGTGGGGGCGCCACCGGCGGTGGGGTGCAGCTGCAGCGACACCTCGTCTCCGGCGCGGTGCAGCTCGGTGATCACCGGTGACGGCGGTGCCTGACCTCCCCGCCGGGCGTGGATCGGGATCAGGGCGGGCCGCGAGTGCTGCTCGGCGACCATCAGGTCGATCGCGCCCAGCCGGTTGGCGCGCAGGTCCTTGGCGCTGAAGTGCACGTCGCCGACCACCTGCGGATAGCTCCGGTTGAAGGTCAGGTGCCGGCTCATCTCCTCCGGCTCCAGCCACACCCCGCTGCTGCCGATCTTGTAGTCCGCCTGCCCGACATAGAGGTGTACGTCGGTGCCTTGTGTGACCTCCGACCACCATGGGACCAGCTTGGCGTAGTCGGCGACGGTGAAGCCGATATTCCAATACACCTGCGGGTTGATGTAATCCACCCAGCCCTCGCGCACCCACTTCCGCGAGTCGGCGTAGATCGCGTCGTAGCTCTGCAGCCCGTTGGTCTCCGAGCCGAGCGGATCGGTGCCCTTGTTGCGCCAGATCCCGAACGGGCTGATCCCGAACTTCACCCACGGTTTCGCGGCGTGGATCCGCTCGCCCATCTCCTTCACCAGCAGGTTGATGTTGTTGCGCCGCCAGTCGTGGACGTTGTCGAAACCGGCGCCGTAGCGGGTGTACGTCTCGGCGTCGGCGAACTGCTGCCCCGCCGAGGGGTACGGGTAGAAGTAGTCGTCGAAGTGCACGCCGTCGATGTCGTAGTTCACGACCGCGTCCATGATCGCCGTCTGGGCGAACTCCCTGACCTCTGGGATCCCGGGGTTGTAGTAGAGCCGCGCGCCGGGGGCGTCGATCGGGTACGGCACAACCCAGTCGCGGTGTCGCCGGACCGGGTGGTCGGGCGCCAGCTTGTCGATGTCGACGCCGGCCCCACCCGGCGCCGGCATGCTGACCCGGTACGGGTTGAACCAGGCGTGGAACTCCAGGTTGCGCTTGTGGGCCTCCTTGGTGAGGAACGCCAGCGGGTCGTACCCGGGGTCCTTGCCGCGGGTACCGGACAACCACTCCGACCAGGGTTCGTACGGGGACGGCCAGAACGCGTCCGCGGTCGGCCTGACCTGTACGAACACCGCGTTCAGCCGCTGCGCTTCGGCGTCGTCGAGCCAGCGCAGGTACTCCGCCTTCTGCTGCGCCACGGGGAGCCCCTGCCGGCTCGGCCAGTCGATGTTGACCACGCTCGCGATCCAGGTGGCGCGCAGCTGCCGTTTCGGCGTCGCCGGGTTCGGCTGGCAGTCGGCGTACCCGGCGGCCGGCCCGGGTAGCAGCAGGCCCCCGCCGGTGGCGGCCACCGCCCCCGCTCCGAATGCGGTCAGAAGCTGGCGACGAGCGACCATGGTGGCCTCCGGGGGTGCGACGCAGGCGACCTGCGGGGGGTGGCGGAAATTTTCGGAGGTTGGTTAGCCTACGGAATTCATCGCCGCGCCGTAACCCCCGGAAGGCCACGGACGGGGTGGTGGCGGCGACGCGTTTCGGGAACACTCGGGCCTCCCAGACAAGTCGCACCGGCGCGAGGAGGACACGTGTTCTGGAACGGGGTTTTGCGGGGCGTCATCGCCGCCCTGACCGTGATTGGGATCGGATTCGTGGCCGTACAGTCGGCCGGCGCGGAGGTCGGCCCGGCAGCCTCCGGGGAGGTGGGTGCGGCGGCCGGCTCGGTCAACAACAACCCGGCGTACCTGCAGGTCTACGCCAACAACGTGGAGAACCTGGAGACGGTCAACGCGTACTGCCCCGGCGACTGGCAGGACCTGGTCTATTACATGAAGGGGTACGAGACCAGCCCCGACCTCTTCCTGGTACAGCAGGTCGCCAACCGGGCCGAGCTGAACACGCTGGTGTCCGCGATGACAGACCGACTTGCCGGGGTGTACGCCGGCGTGCTCGCCGTATCCCAGCCGGAGCGGATGAACTCGCCGTGCGGCTCGGAGAAGGCGTACCAGACGAACGCCATCATCTACCGCACCGGGCGGTTCAACCTGGTCAGCACCAGCACCTGGCAGTCCGACGCCCAGACCAGCAGCGGCGGCTGCGCCAACAACTCCCAGGACCGTACGATCAACCTGCGCGCCAGGCTGTGGGACAAGATCGCCGGCAAGTACGTCACCGCGGCGTCGATCCACTGGCCCACCAGCGCCATGGACGGCCCCCCGTGCGCGTCGGAGAACGCCCGCGAGGCGGCCGCCGCCGTGTCCGCGTCCGGCGGATCACTGCTGATCTGGGGCGGCGACGCCAACATCACCGACCAGTCGAGCGGCTCCTGGCGCAGCTGGTACACCCGCGCCAACGGCGACCTGGGCGGCAGCCTCGGCTACCGGGACGCGCTCTACGACCACTGCCGCGAGTCGAGCAGCAACGTGAAGTCCTGCCTGCTGGACAACTGGACGATCAGCGGCAGCCGGCGCATCGACTTCCTGTTCGCCCGCAAGGGCAGCGGCGGTATGCCCTTCACCGGAGCAGAGCACACCGTGACCTTCAACGAAGGCGATGCGGCGGACATCGAGTTCACCGGCAACGACCGTACAGATCGGGACTACTCCGACCACCGCGCGGTACGCGCCCGCATCCACTACTAACGCGGGACGTACGCCTCGCAGTACGCGGCCCGTTCGGCGTTCCAGATGTCGAACGGGTCGCGGACCGGGTTCTCGCCCTGCAGCGACGCGATGTAGAACATCGCCGCGCCGGTCTCGGCCTCCACCTCGCCGTTGACGGTCAGGCCGAAGAACCGCTCGAAGTCCTTCACCCGCCACTGGGTGTGCAGTCCGTAGATGCCGTCCGGCGCCAGCTCCGGCGCGCCGATCACCCAGAGCATCTGCTCCACACACTTCACCCCGGTGCCGGTGGAGCCGAGCTTGAGCGTCGGAATCTCGGCGGCGTTGGCCGCGCCCGCCGTACCGATCAGCCCGCCGGACACCAGCCCGGCCGTCATCACCACTGCACCGATCGCGCGCATCACCCGTGTCACCATGGGTCGCCTCCCCAGCAATTGGACGCGCCGTCTGTTACCGGCCAGTAAACCGGCTCCGCGACCCGGACACCAGCCCCAGCTCTGTGGTATCGGGTAGCAATCGGTCGAAGAGCGGTCGGCGGGGGTGGTGGGGGGCACGGGGAGGATGCCCCGTGGGCGTACGGGCGGGGCGGCTGCAACAATGGCGAACGCTGTGACCGAGTTGAATCCCCCAGGCGGCGGCACCGCGTCCGCCCAGCTCTTCGCCCGCGCCCAGGTCGTCACCCCCGGCGGGGTGAACTCCCCTGTACGCGCGTTCGGCGCCGTCGGCGGCACCCCGCGGATCATGGTGCGCGGCGAAGGCCCGTACGTGTACGACGCCGACGACAACTCCTACGTCGACCTCGTCTGCTCCTGGGGTCCATTGCTGCACGGCCACGCCCACCCCAGCGTGGTGACCGCCGTGACGGAAGCCGCGGCGAAGGGCACCAGCTTCGGCGCGCCCACCCCGGGCGAGATCGCGCTGGCGGAGGCGATCGTCGCGCGTACCCCCGTGGATCAGATCAGGCTGGTCAACTCCGGTACGGAAGCCACCATGAGCGCGATCCGGCTGGCCCGGGGCGCCACCGGTCGCGACAGGATCATCAAGTTCGCCGGCTGCTACCACGGGCACGTCGACTCGCTGCTGGTCGCCGCCGGCTCCGGCGCCGCGACGTTCGGCCAGCCCGACTCGGCCGGGGTCACGCAGTCCGCGGCCGCCGAAACGATCGTCGTCGACTACCACGACAACGCCGGGGTGGAAGCCGCCTTCGCCGAGCACCCAGGCGAGATCGCCGCGATCATCACCGAGGCGGCGGCCGGCAACATGGGGGTGATCGCGCCCCGGGACGGGTTCAACCAGCGGCTCGCCGAGCTCGCCCACGGGCACGGCGCGCTGCTGATCGTGGACGAGGTGATGACCGGCTTCCGGGTCGGCCCCGCTGGCTGGGCGGGCCTCGATCCGGTCGATGCCGATCTGTTCACGTACGGGAAGGTGATGGGCGGTGGGCTGCCGGCCGCGGCGTTCGGTGGGCGGCGCGAGATCATGCAGCGGCTCGCCCCGCTGGGGCCGGTCTACCAGGCCGGCACGCTCTCCGGTAACCCGCTCGCGACCGCCGCCGGGCTGGCCACGCTCGAGCTGTGCACCGACGAGGCGTACGCGAAGCTGGACGCCACCGCCGCGACCGTCGCGCGGGCCGCGACCGAGGCGCTCACCATCGCCGGCGTACCCCACCGGCTGTCCACCGCCGGCAACATGTTCAGCGTCTTCTTCACCGCCGAGGACGTGGTCGACTTCGGCACCGCGCAGACCCAGGACACCGCGGCGTACGGGCGGTTCTTCCACGCGATGCTGGCTGAGGGCGTGTACCTGCCGCCGAGCGCGTACGAGGCCTGGTTCCTGTCCACGGCGCACCACGACGCCGCGCTCGACCGGATCCTCAGCGCACTGCCGAAGGCGGCACGGGAGGCAGCCGCATGACCGTCGTACACATGTTGCGGCACGGTGAGGTGCACAACCCGAAGGGCATCCTGTACGGCCGGCTGCCCGGCTACCATCTCTCCGAGCTGGGCGCGCAGATGGCGAAGGCGGCCGCCGACGCGGTCAAGGAACGCGACATCGTGCACCTGGTGGCGAGCCCGCTGGAGCGCGCCCAGGAGACCGCGCAGCCGCTCGTCGAGCAGTTCGACCTGAAGCTGCACACCGACGAAAATCTGATCGAGTCGGCCAACTGGTTCGAGGGCAAGCGGGTCGGGGTGGGCGACGGCGCGCTGCGCGACCCGCGCAACTGGTGGGTGCTGCGCAACCCGACGATCCCGTCCTGGGGCGAGCCGTACGTGAAGATCGCCGCCCGGATGAGCCGCGCCCTGCACGCGGCGCGGGAGGCGGCGGAGGCCGCCGGCGGCGAGGCGTTCTGCGTCTCGCACCAGTTGCCGATCTGGACCCTGCGCCGGTACGTGGAGGGCAGGCGGCTCTGGCACGACCCCCGGCGCCGGCAGTGCGATCTGGCCAGCCTCACCAGCTTCCACTTCGACGGGGCGAAGGTGGTCGACATCAGCTACTCCGAGCCGGCGGCACACCTGGTCGCGCAGTCCGCTACCGCGAAGCGAGCCAAGGGTGCGTAGCGTACTGCTGCTGCTCGCCGCCGCCCTGGCCCTCACGGCGTGCGGCTCGCGCGGCGACGCCGCCCACAACGGCCCCGCCGAGAACCGGTACGTCGCCGGCGACGGCACCTCGCAGGTGTTCCAGCCCGGCGACCGGTCCGCGGCACCGGCGGTCATCGGCACGCTGCTCGACGGCGGGAGCTTCGACCTCGAGCAGCACCGCGACCACGTGGTCGTGATCAACTACTGGGCGTCCTGGTGCGCCCCGTGCCGGCTGGAAGCCCCCGAGCTGGAGCAGGTGTACGGCAAGACCAAGGCGGACGGGGTGGTCTTCGTCGGGGTCAACATCCGCGACGAGAAGGACAAGGCGCTCGCGTACGAGGAGAGCTTCTCGGTGTCGTACCCGAGCCTGTTCGACCCGGCGGGGCGGATCGCGCTGAAGTTCCGTGAGG
>JBOGDG010000096.1:0-8876 GCA_050701655.1 Micromonosporaceae bacterium | reverse complement strand
GAGCGGGACCGGGCGGCGCGCGACGCGGTCGCCGGCACGCTGGGCGCCGAGCCCGGCGAGGTCGCGCTGACCAACTCGACCACCCACGGACTCGGGCTGTTCTACACCGGCCTGCGGCTCGAGCCGGGCGACGAGATCGTCACCACCGAGCACGACTTCTACGCCACCCACGAGTCGCTGCGGCTGCGCGCCGCGCGTACCGGCGCGAAGATCCGGAGAATCCGGCTGTACGACGACCCGGCGCGTGCGTCCGTCGACCGGATCGTGACCGCGATCGACGAGGCGGTGGGGTCGCGTACCCGGGCGGTGGCGGTGACCTGGGTGCACTCCGGTACGGGCGTGAAGCTGCCGATCCGGGAGATCGCCGACGCGCTGGATGGCCGGGCGATGGTCTGTGTGGACGGGGTGCACGGCTTCGCCGCCGAGGACGCCGACGTCGGGCAGCTGGGGTGCGACGTACTGATCTCGGGCTGTCACAAGTGGCTGTTCGGGCCGCGCGGCACCGGCTTCATCTGGGCGAAGCCGGCGGCGTGGCGGCGGTTCACCGCGGTGGTGCCCACCTTCGACGCCGACCGCCGGGGTCCCGGGCCGCTGGCCAGCCCCGGCGGCTACCAGGCGTACGAGCACCGCTGGGCGCTGCCGGCGGCGGCCGAGTTCCACGCCGCGATCGGCCGCGAGCGGATCGCGGCCCGGGTCCACGAGCTGGCGGCGCTGCTCAAGGACGGACTGTCCGGGCTGGACGGGCTGCGGCTGGTGACTCCCCGTACGCCGGAGCTGTCGTCCGGCATCGTGTGCTGCGCGTTCGGCGACATCGCCGCCGGAGAGGCGGTGACCCGGCTGCGGGAGGCCGGCGTGATCGCCAGCGCGACCCCGTACGCGACGCCGTACCTGCGGTTCGGCACCAGCATCGTCACCGACGAGGACGACGTTGCGAAAGCCGTTCAGGCGGTCCGCGCGCTGTAACCGCCGCGCGCCGTAACCGCCCGCGCGCTGTAACCGGCGCGCGCTGTAACCACGCGGGTCAGCGGCGGCCGTGCATGAAGCGGATCGCGCGCTTGACGATCTCGTTGGCGCGCTCCGTACGGTCGAAGGTCAGCAGTGGGATGGCGCTGGGCATCCGGCGTCTCGCGATCCCCTTCGCGCGGGCGAATTCGCGTAGCCCGTCGTCGCCGTGGATCCGGCCGAAGCCGGAGTCGCCGACCCCGCCGAACGGCAGCGCCGGCAGCGCCGCGAACGCCAGCGGCGCGTTGATCGAGGCCATCCCGGAGCGCACCCGGCGCGCCAGCGCGAGCACCCGGCGCCGGCCGAAGATCGAGGCGCCGAGCCCGTACCGGGTGCCGTTGGCGCGGCGTACCGCCTCCTCGGCGTCCGGCACGCGGGCCACGGTCAGCGTCGGCCCGAACGTCTCCTCCTGTACGGCGGCGGAGTCCTCCGGCACGTCGACCAGGATCGTCGGGTGTACGTACGGCGGGCGCACCGCGTCGGGGCCGCCGACCACCGCGGTGCCGCCCCGCGCCACAGCGTCGTCGATGTGCCGCCGGATGATCTCGATCTGGCTGGGCATGGTGATCGGGCCGATGTCGGCGTCCGGCTCGGCGCCCACCCGCAGCCTGCCGGCACGGTCCACCAGCCGGGCGAGCAGCGCGTCGTAGACGGCGTCGACGGCGTACACCCGCTCGATGCCGACGCAGGTCTGGCCGGCGTTCGCCATGCCGCCCCAGATCGCGGCGTCGGCGGCGGCGTCCAGGTCGGCGTCGTCGTCGACGATCATGACGTCCTTGCCGCCGGCCTCGATCACCACCGGGGTGAGCGTCTCGGCGCAGGCCGCCATCACCTTCTTGCCGGTCGCGGTGGAGCCGGTGAACGCCACCTTCCCGAGCCCCTGAGCGGTGAGCGAGGCGCCCACGTCGCCGAGCCCGTGGATCATCTGGAACACCGGCGCGTCCGGCACCACCTCGGCGAACGTGTCGGCGAGCCACTGCCCGACGGCGGGGGAGTACTCGCTGGGCTTGAACACGATGGCGTTGCCGGCGGCGAGCGCGTACGCGATGGAGCCCATCGGGGTGAACACGGGGTAGTTCCACGGGCCGATCACGCCGACCACGCCGTACGGCTGGTACTCCAGGTAGCCGCCGTACTCCGGGGTCAGCAGCGTGCCGCGTACCCGCCGCGGGCCGAGCACCCGGCGTGCGTGCCGGGCCGCCCAGGCCAGGTGCTCGACGGCGTTGGCGATCTCCAGCGCCCCGTCGGCGACCGGTTTGCCGGTCTCGGAGTGCATCAGCTGCGCCAGCTCCGGCAGCCGCTTCGCGATGATGGCGTTCCATGCCAGCAGTCGCCGGCGCCGCCCGGCGAAGTCGAGCTGCTGCCACCAGACCGCGGCGGTGCGCGCGCGCTCGACGGTGGCGCGTACCGCCTCGGGGGTGGTGACCGGGAAACGGGCGACCTCTTCCCCGGTGACCGGGTTGGTCGAGATCAGCGCGCTCTCCTCGACGACCGGGACTCCGGGAGTACGGGCAGCAGTGGTCACGGCAGGCTCCTCACCACAGGGCTGACGACGCCATCGTCCGATAACCGACAAGTCTATGCGGTTGTTTACTCGCGGGTAACGTCCTGGCGCTGTCGGATCCGCCACCTTGACCGCCGGCGACGCGGGACCTCACGCGCGACGAAGCGATGGTACGTATGGGATGCTGCCCAGCGCGCCATGCCCAGCGGGCAATGCGCGAAACCCGGTGCGGGCACTGGAGGAGAGCGACATGGTCGAGGAACTGGTGCGGCGGGTCTGCGCATCGTCGCCTCCCGACGGCCGGGCACTGTTCCGGCTGGTGGCCAACGCGCGGCGGGACCCCAGCGTGCTGACGCCGTACCTGGGGCGGCTGCTCGACGCCGGGGTGCTCTCGCCCTCGGAGCTGTACCGCGCCGCCGACGGGCAGGTGCAGCGCGAGCTGGTGGCGCGGGTGGAGGCGGGCGTACCGGCGGAAGATCTGGATCTGCTGCTACGCGCGATCGCCCAGACCGGCGGCGCGATCGCCGAGTCGGCGTTCCGCCGGTGGCGGGTGCAGGCGCCCGACGGCGCGGACACGCTCGGCGCTCCGGTCGGCGAGTACACCACCGAGGGCGGCTGGACCCTCGCCTCCGACGGCCGCCGCCGGTTGTGCTCGCAGCGGGCGTACGCCCTGCAGCCGGCGCAGCCGAAGGACAACCCGGTGGCGGGCGGCGCCGCCGCGGCCAACTGTCCACAGTGCGGCAACCGCCTCTGGTCGGTGCTCACCCTGGACACCACCGACCCGCGGGTGGACGCCGCGCTGGCGCACACCGGCTGGCGGGGCCGGCTACGGGTGGTCACCTGCTACCGCTGCGCCTGCTACGGCACGGTCTACTGCGAGGTGGCGCCCGACGGCGCGGTCCGCTGGTCGCCGCACACCAAGGCCCCCGAGTACGTCGACGACGGCGACTGGGCGATGCCCACCGGCTGGCTGGCGCTCGGCAAGCCCCGCCGTACGCCGTACCAGTCCGACGCCTGGGCCGCCGGTGGTTCCACCCTCGGCGGTCACCCGGACTGGGTGCAGGGCGCCGACTACCCGCACTGCCCGGTCTGTGGCGTACCGATGGCCTTTCTGGCGCTGCTGCACGGCGGCGACTTCGACGAGTGGGGGGAGGGGGCCCACTACGTCTTCCTGGACGCCCGCTGCCGCCTCGCCGCCGTCAACTATCAGCAGAGCTGATGTCGATCGCCGAAGTCGCCGTACAGCTGCGGCGGGTTGTCGCCGATACCGACGCGGCGGTGGCGGCCGTGCAGCAGGCCCGGGTGGAGCTCGCCGGCTCGTTGACCATGCTGTCGGCGGCCACCGCCGGCTCTTCGCACTATCTGGCGCAGCAGGCGATCGCCCAGACCCGGGCGGGGTACGCCGCCAGTGAGGTGATCCTGCAGCAGCTGTACGCGGCGAAGCGGGAGCTGGAGGCGTACCTCACCGAGATCACCGGCGGCAACGGCGGAGGTGGTGACATCGGCGGTGGTGGCCCGGTCGCCGGCAGCGCGCCCCGCGACCCGGCCTTCGACAAGGGCCCACTCGGCGCCGACTTCACCCCCGGCGTCTTCCGCCGCGAAGAGTTCGAGCACGTACATGAGCGCGACACCGCTGATCACATTGCCGGTGAGCGCGGTGGCAATGTCCATGCCCGTCGGGTCATTCCGGGTCGGAAGAACCCCGACGCGATGGTGCGCTGGGATCCCTCTGACCCGGGGACGGTTACCGAGTTCAAGCGTCCGACACGGCTGTCCTACTCGGCGGTGCGGCGCAGCGTCTTCGACTCCGGCGTCCAGGTGCGTGACTGGGGCGGCGGCGATGCGGTGATAGACGGCCGGGACCTGGGTCTGCGGGAGAGCGACGCGCGCAGGCTCATCGGTGATGCAGTGGCCGAGGGGAAACGGAAGGGCAAGCTGCTGCCGAACCAGATCCACGTCATACTCGGTGGTGGCTCGATGATCACGATCGCAGGGGTGTGAGGATGTCGAGTTACGAGCGGATCTACCTTTACACCGGTGGCATGGACATCAAGTCCGTTGGTATCCGGATCGCCGAGGTCATCGGGGCCGAGATCACGCACAACCGCAGCGGGACCTTCGTGACGCGCGCGATGATCAGCGTGCCGGAGGGCCAGGTCTGGGGAGAGGTGGAGGAGAACATCTTCTACGAGAACCCACCGAGTGTGGAGCACCCAAGCGTGATCGATCTCTACGACGCCCGTTGCTCACTGCGATGCTCGCCGCGGCCGGACGAATTCCAGGAGCGCGAAGCGGCCAAGATCTTCGACGAGATCACCCAGGAACTGCCGTGGCCGGCTGTCCTGACCCACGCCGACGGTGACCTGTTGGCGTCGGCCTGGGCAGCGAAACTCGGACGCACGGACTTTCCGCCCGGTACCACACCGGATGAGGAAGACCACGAGCTGTGGCGGCCGTACGCGGATCCCGCGACGTTGACGCAGCCACACGACTAGTGCGCGCCCAGGGGCTCGCCAAGATCCGCGGCATTGGTGTGTGAGGCACGCGATCCACCGCGTTGGGCGTGCCTGAGCGCCCGATGCCGCGGATCACGCCGGGGCCTTCAGCGCTGGTAGAGGCCGACGGTGGTGCCGCTGGCCAGTGCCGTCTCCTCGACCGCCTGGTGCACGTCGTCGGCCGTCGGCTGGTCGGGCAGCTCCGGGGACTGGCGCAGCGCGTACACCCGGAAGAAATAGCGGTGTGGCCGGTCGCCGGGCGGCGGCTGCGGCCCGCCCCAGCCGGTCTCGCCGAAGCCGTTCGGCCAGTCCCGGCCGCCGGGGGGAGTCTGCCCCTCTGCCGCGCCCGTAGCTGAGGCGTCGATGCCGGTGACTAGCCAGTGCAGGAACGTGCCGTGCGGCGCGTCCGGGTCCTCGCAGAGCAGGAGCAGCTCACTGGCGTCGTCCGGCACTCCGGACCATTCCAGAGCCGGCGGCTGGTTCTGGCCGTCGTGGGCGTGGCGGCCGGGGATGAAGGTGTGGTCGTTGAACGCGGTGCTGCGTAGCTCGATGCCTGCCATTGCTGTGTCACCTCCCCCACGGCGGATACCCGCGCCGCGCAGATGTCATTCAGCGGGCGCTCTCCAGCGAGTCGAGCACGTCACGCAGGGCGCGGGAGACCCCGGGACGCCAGCCGCCGGCCATGCCGGGCTCGCGCGGCTGGTCGTCGTGCGTCAGGCGGGCATCTCGGCGGGCAGGTTGTGGAACTTGGCCGCGTCGAAGAGGCGCTGGTCGTACGTGACGAATGCCGTGAGGTGCTTGAGGACGGCGAGCGCCGAGGCAAGGTGAATGGTGTCCAATGAGCGGAGGGTGATCGGTGGCAGGCTCGCCGCCGACATCAGTACCGACCCGTCGATCGGCACCATGTCGACACCACGCAGGGCCTCGTAAGCGAGCGCGAGGGCGAGCGGCTGAGTCTTGACGACGGCACGTGGCACCTCGACGAGCGACAGATCACTGGTCACCTGGCGGATCTCCGGCCGTTCGGAGAGGAAGGTCTTGAGCGGCGGCGACTCTGCTTCCTCGATGGCGAGCTTGGTGATCGCGGAGGAGTCTAGGTAGATCAAAACCGCTCCTCCTCGCGCATCTGAAGCAGGACCTCGGTGGCGGAGATGCCGCTGGTGGACTTGACGGGCACGATGTCGAGCAGGCTTCCGGGGTTCTCGGCCCGCCTCAGCCGACCGGAGTCGTACAGCTCCTGGAGGGGGTCCTTCGGGCGCTCGCCGTGGGGCACGATGTGGGCGACGATCTTGCCGCGCCGCGTGACGACCACGTCGACGCCGCGCTCGGCCATCTCGATGTACTTGCTGGCGTTCTGGCGCAGCTCGCGGATGCCGATCCGCTCGACGGGGGTAGCACTCATGTGGCTACCGTAGCACCTGGTGTGCTATTTCTGCGTACACCTGGTGTGAGGTATCGCCCAGCCGCAACCTGCTCGTCACATGGCAGACTCGCGCAGAAGCGGTGAGCGACGAAGACGGCGGAGGTACGGCGTGGCACGCGAGTTCGGCACGGTCGGTGTGGTGGGGCTGGGCACCATGGGGGCCGGCATCGTGGAGGTGTTCGCCCGCAACGGGGTGGACGTCGTCGCCGTCGAGGTGGACGAGTCGGCGGTCGAGAAGGGCCGTGGCACGCTCACCGGCTCGCTGGAGCGGGCCGTCGCCAAGGGCAAGCTCTCCGCCGAGGACAAGGAAGCCCTGCTGGGGCGGGTACGGTTCGTCACCGGGCTCGCCGAGCTGAGCGACGCCGACCTGATCGTCGAGGCGGTGCCCGAGCACCTCGATCTGAAGCAGACGATCTTCGCCGAGCTGGACAAGGTCGCCAAGCCCGAGGCGATCCTCGCCACCAACACCAGCTCGCTGTCGGTCACCGAGATCTCGGTCGCCACCCACCGCCCGGCGCGCGTGGTCGGGATGCACTTCTTCAACCCGGCGCCGATCATGAAGCTGGTCGAGATCATCCGTACGGTGGTCACCGAGGACGAGGTGGTCGACGACATCGAGGCGCTGTGCGCGCGGCTCGGCAAGGTCGACGTCACCATCAACGACCGCGCCGGGTTCATCGCCAACGCACTGCTGTTCGGCTATCTCAACCACGCGGTCTCGATGTACGAGTCCAAGTACGCCTCCCGCGAGGACATCGACGCGGCGATGCGGTTCGGCTGCGGCCTGCCGATGGGCCCGCTCGCGCTGATGGACCTGATCGGGCTGGACACCGCGTACGAGATCCTCGACACCATGTACCGCCGCGGCGGCCGGGACCGCCGGCACGCGCCGGTGCCGCTGATCAAGCAGATGGTCACCGCCGGGCTGCTGGGCCGCAAGAGCGGCCGCGGCTTCTACACCTACGAGAAGCCTGGCTCACCTGTGGTGGTGGCCGACGAGCACACCCCCACCGACGGCGCCACCGCCGACGCCCGCCCGGTGACGACCGTGGGTGTGGTCGGCTCCGGCACCATGGCGACCGGCATCATCGAGGTGTTCGCCAAGTCCGGGTACGACGTCATCTGCGTCACCCGGGGCGAGGAGAAGTCCGCGAAGGTACGCGCCACCATCGAGGCTTCGATGGAGAAGGCGGTGCAGCGCGGCAAGCTCGCCAGCGAGGACCGCGACGCCGCGCTCACCAGGATCACCGGCTCCACAAAGCTGGACGACCTGGCCGGGGTCGACCTGGTGGTGGAGGCGGTGGTCGAGGAGCTGAGCGTCAAGAAGGCGCTGTTCGCCAACCTGGACGAGATCTGCAAGCCGGACGCGATCCTCGCCACCACCACCTCCAGCCTGCCGGTGGTGGAGTGCGCGGTCGCCACCGGGCGCCCGGAGCGCGTCGTCGGGCTGCACTTCTTCAACCCCGCCACCGTGATGAAGCTGGTCGAGGTGGTGCACACCATCCAGACCTCGCCCGAGACGGTCGCGGTGGCACGCGCGGTCTGCGACAAGCTCGGCAAGCATCCGGTGGAGTGCGGCGACCGGTCCGGCTTCATCGTCAACGCGCTGCTCTTCCCGTACCTGAACGACGCGGTGAAGATGCTGGAGGCCAGCTACGCCACCGCCGACGACATCGATTACGCGATGAAGGAAGGCTGCGGCTACCCGATGGGGCCGACCGAGCTGCTCGACGTGGTCGGGCTCGACGTGTCGCTGGCGATCCAGCAGCAGCTCTACCTGGAGTTCCGGGAGCCCGGCTTCGCCCCCGCGCCGCTGCTGGAGCACCTGGTCACCGCCGGCTACCTGGGTCGCAAGACCAAGCGCGGCTTCCGCGACTACCACCGCTGAGCCGACTGCCGGCGCGGAGCGACTACGCGGCGCTGCGCCCCCACCAGTTCACCCCGCCCGTCGCGTCAGGCGGTGGCGGAGACCAGCAGGTGCGCGCTGAACGGCTGCATCAACGGGTCGCGCTCCACGGCGCGGGCTACCAGCAGTGCGCTGTCGAAGACCGCTTCCGCGTACTCGTCGGTGAGCACCGTTTCGCCGGCCCGGGCGGCGCTGCCGCGTGGTGTGCGGGCGGCGGCGCTGGCCGCGGTCCACGCCGGGCCCTCGATGCCGTACACGTCGGGGTCGATCAGGCCGGCGGCGGTGAACTCGGCGGCGGCTTCCGAGCCGGTGTGGAAGTGGGTGGCCATGAACCCGATCCGGGCATCATGGCGGCCGGTCGCCACGGTGTCCATGATCATGGCGAGCCGCTCACGGTTCAGGTCACCGCAGCGCGCCAGGTCGAGCAGGCTCGCGTGGCGGCCGATCACGGCGCCGGCGATCAGCCCGCCGGGGCGGGTGACGCGCCCCGCCTCGGCGAGTGCGCGCAGCCGGTCGGTGCGCTCGGTGAGGTGGTAGAGCGGGCCG
>JBOGDG010000095.1:0-8934 GCA_050701655.1 Micromonosporaceae bacterium | reverse complement strand
GGCCACCACCCCGTCCAGCGACCCGTACGCGGTGATCCACTTCGCCGCGGTCTTGACCCCGACGCCGGGGACCCCTTCCAGGTTGTCGGACTTGTCGCCGACCAGCGCCGCCAGATCGCGATAACGCTCGGGGGGTACGCCGTACCGCTCCATCACCTCGGCCGGCGACATTCGGCTGATCTCGGAGACCCCGCGCTTCGGATACAGCACCGTGACGTGCTCGCCGACCAGCTGGAACGCGTCCCGGTCGCCGGTGGAGATCAGCACCTCGGCGCCGCCGGCGCGCGCCTGCGTGGTGAGGGTGGCGATCACGTCGTCGGCCTCGTACCCCTCCAGGCTCACCGTCGGGATCCGCAGCGCGCCGAGCACCTCCTGGATCAGGCTGACCTGACCCTTGAAGTCGGTCGGGGTCTCCGAGCGGCCGGCCTTGTACGCGGCGTACTGCTCCGTGCGAAACGACCGGCGGGACACGTCGAAGGCGACCGCGATGTGGGTGGGCTGCTCGTCGCGCAGCATGTTGATCAGCATCGAGGTGAAGCCGTACACCGCGTTGGTGGGCTGCCCCGTCGTGGTGGAGAAGTTCTCCACCGGGAGCGCGAAGAAGGCGCGATAGGCCAGCGAGTGGCCATCGAGCAGCAACAGGCGCACCGGGTCGGCTCCAGGCTGGGGATCGGTCGTCGGCGTGGAATCGGTCACGGCCGCGAGCCTAGTCCGGCCCCCTGACAGTCCGCGCACAGGACGCGCCTGTCAGGGGCCCGGAATGCATTCGGATCAGGCGACGCCGAGGTACGCCTCGCGGATGCTCGGGTCGTGCAGCAGCTCCGAGCCCGGCCCGCTGTTGACGATCCGGCCGGTCTCCATCACGTACGCCCGGTGTGCCCGCGACAGCGCCTGCTGCGCGTTCTGCTCCACCACCAGGATCGGCGTACCTTGCTCGGCGATCTCCACGATGATCGAGAAGATCTGCTGGATCAGCATCGGCGCGAGCCCCATCGACGGCTCGTCGAGCAGCAACAGCTTCGGTCGCGCCATCAGCGCACGACCGATGGCGAGCATCTGCTGCTCACCGCCGGAGAGCGTCCCCGCGGTCTGCCGCCGCCGCTCCTGCAGCCGGGGGAACAGGCCGAAGACCCGATCCAGATCCTCGTTGGTGGCGGCCCGGTCGCGCCGGGTGTACGCCCCCATGTCGAGATTCTCCAGCACCGTCATGCCGGGGAAGATCCCCCGACCCTCCGGCGCCAGACACAGGCCCTTGCGTACCCGCAGGTCGGCACGCATCCTGGTGATCTCCTCACCGGCGAACCGGATGCTGCCCTTCGCCACCGCGTGCAGCCCCGAGATCGCTCGCATCGTCGAGGTCTTGCCGGCACCGTTGGCGCCGATCAGCGCCACGATCTCGCCCTCGCCCACCTGCAGACTGATGCCGTGTAGCGCTTCGATCCTGCCGTACGACAGGTACACGTTCTCCAACTCAAGCAGCATCTTCGGGCACTCCCAGGTATGCGGCGATGACCTTCGGATTGCGGGCCACGTCGGCTGGCGCACCGTCGGCGATCTTCTTGCCGAACTCCAGCACGACGATCCGGTCGGTCACTCCCATGACGAGGCGCATGTCGTGCTCGATGAGCAGCACGGTGTGCCCCCGGTCCCGGATCTGCCGGATCAGCTGGAGCAGGCTCTCCTTCTCGATCGGGTTGAACCCCGCCGCCGGTTCGTCCAGGCACAGCAGCTTCGGTTCGGTGGCCAACGCGCGGGCGATCTCCAGCCGGCGCTGGTAGCCGTACGACAGGTTCCGAGCGAGCTCTCCCGCCCGGTCGGCGACGCCGACGAACCGCAGCAACTCCATCGCGATGTCGTGCGCCTTGCGCTCCTCGAGGGCGTAGCGCGAGATGCCGAAGGCCCGGGCGAAGCCTCGCCGCAAGCCCTGCCACGCGGCCACCACCGGGGACCCCGAGGTGACATGTGGCAGCTCGTCCTCCTTGGCACGCACCCGGTAGAGCCGGAACAGCGCCCCGACCACGCTGGTCTTGTGCCTGGAGTCGGTGCCCACCAGCACATTCTCCAGCGCGGTCATCTCGGGGAAGAGCCGGATGTTCTGGAACGTCCGGGCGATGCCAATCCGGGTGATGTGGTGCGGTTTGCGCCCCGACACCGTATGCCCGTCGAACTTGATCTCACCGGAGGTGGGGCGGTAGACGCCGGTCATGGCGTTGAAGCAGGTGGTCTTCCCGGCGCCGTTCGGGCCGATCAACCCGAGGATCTCGCCCTCGTACAGGTTGAACTCAACCCGGTCCAGCGCCACGACGCCACCGAACCGCAGCGTAACGTCGTCGACCCGCAGCAGCGGCTCCCCGCTCGTGGAGACCGCGGTGGAACTCCCAGCTGACGTGTTGCTCTCGGTGTGCTCAGCCACTGACCGCCACCTCCTCGGCTTCCTTCTTCCGATCTTCCAGCTCTGTGGCACGTCGCCGGCTCGGGATCATGCCCTGCGGCCGGAGGATCATCACGACGATCAACGCGACAGCGAACGCGAACGGCCGCCAACCCTCGAACTCCCGGAACCGTTCCGGAAGGTACGTCAGCAGGATCGCACCCATCACCACGCCCAGCATGTTGCCGGACCCACCGATCACCACCATGGCGACGAACAGGATCGACAGGTTCAGCTGGAACTGCACCGGGTCGACCCCGGTCTGCCGACTGGCGAACAACATGCCGGAGAAGCCACCGAGCGCGGCGCCCATGGCGAACGCCCAGAGCTTGAACTTGAACGCCGGCACGCCCATCACCGCGGCCGCGTCCTCGTCCTCCCGGATCGCCAGCCACGACCGACCCACCCGACTGTTCTCCAGCCGCCGTACCGCCATCACGAAGATCAGCAGCATCACGATCGCCAGCCAGTACCAGGTCGTGATGTTCACGACGCCGAACAATGGCCGGCCCGGTGGGATGTCGACCAGCCAGCGGGCGAACGCGTTGTCCGGCATGGTCCCAGGCGGCTTCGGCAGGTTGATCACCCCAGCCGGCCCACCGGTGAAGGTCGAGTTGCGGGCGATGATCCGGATGATCTCGCCGAACCCCAGGGTGACGATCGCCAGATAGTCACCCCGTAGCCGCAGCGTCGGCCAGCCCAGGATCACCCCGGAGATCATCGTGAGCAGGATCGCGATCGGTACGCAGACCGCCCAGGCGACGGCCCACTCCTGCGACAGCCCGTACTCCTGCTGGATCCACCTCGTCACGTACGAGTCCGGGGACCCGAACAGCGCCACGGAGTAGGCGCCGACGGCGAAGAACCCGACGTAGCCGAGGTCGAGCAGACCGGCGAGGCCGATCACGATGTTGAGGCCGATCGCGATCGTGACGTAGGTGGCGCAGACGAACAACACGCTGGACCAGTCCGTACCACCAGAGATGATGTCGGTACGCAGGTACGCGAACGGGTAGTGCTTGACGTACGGCAGGTAGAGCAGCAGGGCGACGAACGCGACTATGCCGACGATCCGCATCCAGCGGGGCATCGCGTACCAGCGGCCCCGCACCTCCCGGGCGTACCGGGCACGCGTCTGGTCAAGTTGCCGGATCCGGTTCATCATCACGCGCGCGCCTTTCCGAGCGACTCGCCCAGGATCCCGGTGGGCCGGAACATCAGCACCACGACGAGCACCACGAACGCGGTGACGTCCTCCCAGTTGGAGCTGAACAGCGAGGACGAGTAGACCTCCACCACCCCCAGCAGCAGACCACCCAGCAACGCGCCGCGCAGGTTACCGATCCCGCCGAGTACGGCGGCGGTGAACGCCTTGAGGCCGAGCAGGAAGCCGATGTCGAACTTGGTGATCGAGAACCGCATCGTGAACAGCAGCGCGGCCATCCCGGCCATCGCCCCACCCACGACGAAGATCAGCATGAAGACCCGGTTCTTGTTGACGCCCATCAGCGCCGCGGTGTCCGGATCCTGCGCCACCGCCCGTACCCCCCGGCCCATCCGGGTCCGGTTGATGAAGGTGTCCAGCACCACCATCATCACCAACGCCGAGACGATGATGACCAGCTGAATGTTGGTGACGGTGACGCCGGCGATGGTGAACAGCGCCTTGTGCTGCACGAGCTCCGGAATCGTCACGGTCGCCCGGCCGAACGGCGGTCCGAAGAACTTCCTGAGTACGAAGCCGAAGACCTCCATCAGCGCCAACGAGAACCCGATGGCGGTGAGCAGGAAGATCAGCCGCGGCGCTTTTCGTCTGCGCAGCGGCCGGTACGCGATCCGTTCAATGACCAGGGCGGTGCTCGCCGACGCCGTGGCCGCCGCCACCAGGGCTATCGCCAGTGCCGCGAACACCATCAGGGCGCCGGACTCCTCGTCCGCGCCGATCACGGTGTAGACGCCGAGGACAGTCCAGGTGCCGACCATGAACACTTCGGAGTGTGCGAAGTTGATCAGCTGCAGAACGCCGTAGACAAGGGTGTAGCCCAGTGCCACAAGTCCATAGATCGAGCCCTTAGTGAGGCCGTTGACCGTGTGCTCGCCGAGGTGCTCGAAGAGATTGTTAAAGTCCACGCTCGCTCCATCGTGGGCGGTGCGGCCGGGAACGAATCCCCGGCCGCACCGTTTGTTGTCGTCCGTTTTCTAGCTGGACCGGGTTGAACTAGCCAAGGCCCAGCTCGGTGTCGGGCACCAGTGCGCCGCCCTCGATCTTGTAGGTCCAGATCACGACGGAATCCTTCGCGACGTCACCCTTGTCATCGAACTTGAGGTGCTTGGTGGCGCCTTCCTTGTCGTACGCGTCGACGAACTTCTCGACGTCCTCGCGGGTCGAGGCGCCGGACTTCAGCGCGTCGAGGAACACGTTCGCGGCGTCGTAGCCCTCGGCGCCGTACGCGCCAGGCGCCTCGCCGTACTCGGCCTCGAAGTCGTCGGCG
Organism: Micromonosporaceae bacterium; assembly: GCA_050701655.1. Lineage (GTDB taxonomy): Bacteria > Actinomycetota > Actinomycetes > Mycobacteriales > Micromonosporaceae > WHSM01. The sequence continues at coordinate 4,011 of JBOGDG010000095.1, read as the reverse complement.
AAGCTGCCCGCCGCCTCAGTGGCCGGCAGACACGGGCAGGTGATGATGGCGCCCTCGGCCTGCTTGCCGGCGGCCTTCGGGAAGTCCGCACCGTACAGACCGTCGCTACCCACGAACGGGGTCTCGACGCCGGCGGAGCGGAGCTGCTTCAGGAACGGCCCGGCCTCGTTGGCGTAACCGGCGTAGTAGACAACCTCCGGCTTGGCCGCCTTGATCTTGGAGATCGTCGCGGCGAAATCGGTCTGCTTCTCCTGGACCTTGTCCCGGGTGACGTTCACGCCACCGGCCTTCGCGGTCTCGACCACCTGGTCGGCGAGCGGACCACCGTAGGCGGTGCTGTCGTCGACCACGAACGCCTTCTTCACGGCGAGCGTCTCCGCGAGGTACTTACCGGTCGCGGCGCCCTGGATCTCGTCGTGACCCACCACCCGGTGGAACACCGCCGCCGGGTCTTCCGCGGTCAGGTCGGTCGCGGTCGCCGAAGCGCTCACCATGGTGACGCCAGCCTCGTCGAACGTGCCCTTGGTCTGCCGGGTCTCGCCCGAGAAGGCGCCGCCGATGACGCCCAGGAACGACTTGTTGGTCGCGATCGCGCTCGCCACCGGGGCGGCCTTCGACGGCTCGCCTTCGGTGTCGAACTCCTGCAACTCGACCTTGCACTCCTTGTTCTTCTCCGAGAACTGCTTGAACGCAAGCTTCGCGGCGTCGAACGACGGCAGCACGATGCTGGCGTTTCCGCCGCTCAGCGCGCCCATGAACCCGATCTTGCCGGAGCACTTGCCCGCCCCGGCACCCGGTGTCTCCGCCTCACCGCAGCCGCTCATGAAAACGGCCAGCGACAGCGAAAGAACCGCGCCGCCGAGCGCTCGTATCGTGTTTCGCTTCAAGGCTCTGTGCCTCCTCATCCTGATGGAACCTTGGCGCGCCTGCGGCTGCGGGCAGAACGAGCGCGGTCGAGCACCAGACGACCGGCCCACACTTCGCAGCCTGTGGCGCGGGACACTACCCGACCCTTGACCGGTCCTGGAACCACCGCCAGGAGCATACTCAGCGTGAGATCGAACTGTTATTTAGCTGCGCCGTCAGTATCGGATTTCTGCTGGTCTGAACGTGGTCCTTCAGTCACAATCCGTTCCGCCACGTCACGCATCGTCATGCGGTGGTCCATCGCGTTGCGCTGGATCCACCGGAACGCCTCCGGCTCGGACATTCCGTAGTCGCTCATCAGTACGCCCTTGGCCCGTTCCACCGCTTTCCGGGTCTCCAGCCGGTCCGACAGGCTGGCCACCTCGGACTCCAGCGCCATGACCTCGGCGAACCGGGACATCGCGATCTCGATCGCCGGCACCAGGTCGCTCTTCTGAAACGGCTTCACCAAGTACGCCATCGCCCCGGCGGTACGGGCCCGTTCCACCAGATCGCGTTGGCTGAACGCGGTCAGGATCACCACCGCCGCCAGCCGGCTGCCGGCGATCCGCTCCGCCGCCGCGATGCCGTCCATGATCGGCATCTTGATGTCGAGGATCACCAGATCGGGTTTCGTCTCCTCAGCGAGCCGTATGGCGGTCTCGCCGTCACCGGCCTCGCCGACGACGACGTACCCTTCCTCAGCCAGCATCTCCGCGAGATCTAGACGGATCAGGGCCTCGTCCTCAGCGATGAGAACCCGGCGGGGCTGTCCCTCGGCGGTCACCGACACCTCCTGCACCCTGTCCCCGACTGGAATTCGGCGCGCCGGCACCACCCGGCCGACGTACCGAAGCGTAGTCGGTACGCTAGGACACGCTCGCCGGGATGGTGGAACGGCATACACGGACGCCTCAAAAGCGTCTGCCCGAGAGGGCTTGCGGGTTCGAATCCCGCTCCCGGCACCGCGTCGACAGCCCGGACGGCGGCACTATCCGAACCAGTAGTCGGCTGGGTAAGTCGAGCCCGGCACCGCTCCGCTCCCGCGTTGCCGCGGCGGGCGCACCGGACCTGACGCCTCGGGCCGCGACGGACCCTGGACCACGGCCGCGAGCTGCTCCACCTCGGCGTACAGCAGCTCCAGTCCGGGTGATGGCGCCTCCCGGCGCGGATCCTGGTGGGCGAGCGTCTCGGCGATCGCGACCAGGTGGTCGATGCGGCGGCGGAGCTCGGCGAGCTCGTACCCGCTCAGTGGAGCGTTCACCAGAACACCTCCCGATGTAGCGGCACCGGTCAGAGACCGTGGTGCTGCGCGACGAGCGGCTCGGCCAGCGGCGCGATCGAACAGAGCATGAACGGCCGCCCGCAGGAGCACAGGTCCGCCACCGCGCCCGGCCGTACCACCCGGTGGTGCCGGTCGATCACCTCGGCGACGAACCGGCGCCAGGCGACCGGATCGTCGACCACGGACCAAGGCTCGGTCGGTATCCGTTCAGCGGCTCGGTACGTACCCATCACTCATCCCGCTCCCTTTTCGCCATCGTGTGGCGTACCACGCGGGAGAGATCGCCCCGGGTCGGTGACCAGGGTGAACCGGACCCGAGCGCGTCATCACTGATGCTACGCGTCCGAACACACTCTGTGATCGAAACGGCGGAGCGGGCCGACCCGCTACGGGGCGAGCGGCCGATCCCCTTAGGTTGAGTACGTGACCGAGCACATGACCGCCGAAGAGTTCCGTCGGTACGGCCACGCCGCGGTCGACTGGGTAGCCGACTACTGGGAGCGGGTGGGAGAGCTTCCCGTGCTCAGCCAGGTCTCCCCCGGCGAGATCGCCGATCGGCTGCCTGCCGTCCCGCCCACGACCGGTGAGCCGTTCCAGCAGCTGCTCGACGACCTGGAGCCGGTGGTGCTGCCGGGGCTCACACACTGGCAGCATCCGTCGTACTTCGGGTACTTCCCGGCCAATACGTCGGGGCCCTCGGTGCTCGCCGACCTGGTGTGCGCGGGGCTCGGCGTACAGGGGATGTTGTGGTCGACCAGCCCGGCCTGCACCGAGCTGGAGACGGTGATGCTGGACTGGCTCGCCGACCTGCTGGAGCTGCCGAAGCGGTTCCGTTCCGACTCCGCGGGCGGCGTGATCCAGGATTCCGCGTCGTCGGCGGCGCTGGTGGCGACCCTGGTCGCACTGCACCGGGCCAGCGGCGGTACGTGGGGCCGGGACGGTGTCACACGGCGGTTCACCGTCTACACCTCGACCCAGGGGCACTCGTCGATCGAGAAGGCGGCGCGGATCGCCGGCATCGGCGACGCGAACGTACGGCTGGTCGAGGTGGATCCCGAGACGCTCGCGATGCGCCCGGACGCGCTGCGGGAGACGATCGAGGCCGACCGGGCCGCCGGGGCCACCCCGGTAATGGTGGTCGCCACCATCGGCACCACCTCCACCACAGCGATCGATCCGGTGCCCGAGATCGGCGAGATCTGCCGCGGTCTCGGCGTCTGGCTGCATGTCGACGCCGCGTACGCCGGCTCCGCCGCGGTCTGCCCGGAGCTGCGCTGGACCCACCGCGGACTCGAGTACGCCGACAGCTACTGCTTCGATCCGCACAAGTGGCTGCTCACCGGCTTCGACTGCGACGCGTTCTGGGTGGCCGACTCCGCGGAGCTGATCACGGCGTTGTCGGTGCTCCCGGAGTACCTGCGCAACGCCGCCACGGAGTCGGGCGCGGTGATCGACTACCGGGACTGGCAGGTCCCGCTGGGGCGCCGGATGCGCGCGCTCAAGCTGTGGTTCGTGATCCGGTGGTACGGCGCGGAAGGGCTGCGGGCGCACATCCGGCACGGGGTCGGGTTGGCGCGGGAGCTGGCGGAGTGGATCGAGCGGGACGACCGGTTCGAGCTGGTCGCCCCGTACCCGTTCTCGCTGGTGTGTTTCCGGCTGCGTACCCGCCCCAACGAGACCGACGTGGCCGCTGACGCGCGCAACGCCGAGCTGCTGCGGCGGCTCAACGAGAGCGGACGGCTGTACCTGACGCACACCAAGGTGCGGGATCGGTACGTGCTGCGGCTCGCGATCGGCGCGCCGAGCACCCGGCGTGAGCA
>JBOGDG010000094.1:0-8962 GCA_050701655.1 Micromonosporaceae bacterium | reverse complement strand
GGGGCGGGCACTTCGTTCCATCGGGCACTTCGCTTTTATGGGCCCTGCGCTGTATCGGCCCTGCGGGTCGGCTTCCGGGTCAGTTGACCGGGATTGGTGCGGCGGCTTCCGAGCGGCGCGGCTCGGGCGGCTCCGCCCGGTGGCGGCCCTCGTAGCGTGATCGGGGTTGCCTCTGGCGGAGCATGTTCAGCAGGTTCTCGAGCATGACGGATCCTCCCTCCCCGTCGCGATCGGCGGCCCGCGTGTCCCCCCGCGATGCCGCCGACCCGTCGCCGTACACATCGGCGACAAGCGATCTTCCGTATGCAATGAGCAACGACGCGACCGCGCGCGGGTGACGCCTCGCAATAGCGTATGGGTGTGTCGCACTTGACAAAGCTAACAAATCGTCACACATCGATCCGTAATGCGCCTGCTGCCGCAGCGGCAGGGGTGGGTGGCGCGGCGGGTGTGGCCGGGCTGGGCCGGGCGCCTAGCCGGGTGGACCTCGCTGGGGCGGCGGGCGCTCGGGGAGTGGTCCGGCGCACGCGTACTGAGAGCAAGCACGGCACTGCGGTACGAGGCGTGACGCGGCTCACCTACCTCAGGCACTGCTGGTGTTACCGGCGGGTAATAGAATTTGTTACTAACGAGTAAGCCCATGATCGCTGCCGCGCTGGCGCGGCTCATGCATGTAGGGGTGCCGCGAGCATGACTCACTACCGGAGCAACCTGCGAGACCTCGAGTTCAACCTCTTCGAGGTCTTCGAGACCGGATCGCTTCTCGGCCAGGAGCCGTACGGGGAGCTGGACGAAGACACCGCCCGCAGCATCCTGGGAGAGGTCGAGCGCCTCGCCCGGGAGGATCTGGCGGCGAGCTTCACCGACGGCGACCGCAACCCGCCGGTGTACGACCCACAGACCAAGTCCGTGACCATGCCGGAGTCGTTCAAGAAGTCGTTCAAGGCGATGATGGACTCCGAGTTCTGGCGGCTCGACCTGCCTGAGGCGGTCGGCGGCACCGAGGCGCCGCGCGCGCTCTGGTGGTCCATCGCCGACCTGATCCTCGGCTCCAACCCGGCCATCTGGATGTACGGCAGTGGCCCCGGCTTCGCCCACACCCTCCATCGCGAGGGCACGCCGGAGCAGAAGGAATGGGCGAAGCTGTTCATCGAGAAGGGCTGGGGCGCCACCATGGTGCTCACCGAGCCCGACGCCGGCTCGGACGTGGGCGCGGGGCGTACCAAGGCGATCCCGCAGGAAGACGGCTCGTGGCACATCGAGGGCGTGAAGCGGTTTATCACCTCGGGTGAGCACGACATGGCTGACAACATCATCCACTACGTGCTCGCCCGCCCGGTCGGCGTCGACGGTGTCGGTGGCCCCGGTACCAAGGGGCTGTCGCTGTTCGTCGTACCGAAGTTCCACTTCGACCCGGAGACCGGTGAGCTGGGCGAGCGCAACGGCGTCTACACCACCAACGTCGAGCACAAGATGGGGCTGAAGGTCTCCACCACGTGCGAGCTCACGTTCGGCGAGCTTGCGAGCCGGACCGACCAGCACGGCGGCGACGGCGCCCCCGCCAAGGGCTGGCTGATGGGCGAGGTGCACCAGGGCATCCGGCAGATGTTCCTGATCATCGAGTACGCCCGGATGATGGTCGGTACGAAGGCGATCGCCACCCTCTCCACCGGCTACCTCAACGCCCTGGAGTACGCCAAGGAGCGGGTGCAGGGCGCCGACCTGACCAGGTCCGCCGACAAGGCCGCGCCCCGCGTCACGATCACCCACCACCCTGACGTACGCCGGTCGCTGATGCTGCAGAAGGCGTACGCCGAGGGGCTGCGTGCCCTGGTCTGCTACACCGCGAGTTGGCAGGACAAGGCGAAGCTGGCCGAGATCGCCGGTGACGGCGACGGGCACAAGCTCGCCGAGCGGGTCAACGACCTGCTGCTGCCGCTGGTGAAGGGCGCCGGCTCGGAGCGCGCGTACGAGCTGCTCGGCCACGAGGCGTTGCAGACGTACGGCGGCTCCGGCTTCCTGCAGGACTACCCGATCGAGCAGTACGTACGGGACTCCAAGATCGACACCCTGTACGAGGGCACCACCGCGATCCAGAGCCTCGACCTGGTGTTCCGCAAGATCGTGAAGGACGGCGGGGTCGCGCTGATGACCGTCGCCAACGAGATCAAGGCGTTCCTCGACGCGGACTCCGGCAACGGCCAGCTGAAGGAAGAGCGGCTGGCGCTCGGTGAGGCGCTGGACAACGTACAGCGGATGCTCGGTTCGCTGGGTGGCTTCATCGGCGAGATCGGCACCGACGAGCGGACGGTCTACAAGGTCGGGCTGCACTCGCGCCGGCTGCTGCTCGCGGTGGGCGACCTGCTGGTCGGCTGGCTGCTGGCCAAGCAGGCCCAGGTGGCGCTGACCAAGCTGGCAGGTGAGGTCTCCGACAAGGACAAGCACTTCTACGAGGGCAAGGTCGCCGCCGCGAAGTTCTTCGCCTCCGAGGTGCTGCCCCGACTCGCCTCCGACCGCAAGATCGTCGAGCGCGCCAACCTCGACCTGATGGAGCTGCCCGAAGAGGTGTTCTGAGGCAGGGCCCGCCTAGCGGGTTACGGCTTGTCCGCGCGGGCCGTCGTGGTGGCGACCAGTGGCGCCGCCTCGGCGGCCAGCGCGCCCCACTCGCCATCGAACTCGTGCACCGCGACACCGGCGGTGCGCAACCCGCCGGACGGGCCGCCCGACGGGTCCAGCAGCACCGACAGCTGTTCCAGCGTCGGGTTGTGACCAATCAGCATGAGTACGTTGACCTCGCCGTCGATGTCGTGCACGGCGTCCAGCAGTTCGTCGGCGGCGTACGCGTCGTAGACCCGCTGGTCGTAGATCACCTCGACCTGGCGCGGCAGCGTCGGCTTGACGCCGTACCAGGTCTGCCGGGCGCGCTGCGCCGGCGAGCAGACCACCGCGTCGGGCAGGTAACCCTGCTCGACCAGCCAGCCACCGGCGGCGCGGGAGTCACGCTCGCCGCGGTCAGTGAGCGGGCGCTCGATGTCCGCCATCCCGCTCGGGTGGCCGGCCTTGCCGTGCCGCAGCAGCACCAGCTGGCGTGTCATGACCACAGATTACGATGATTGGGTCGGTGGGGCGGCTTCCAGTATCGACGCGGCGGCACGGCGTACGTCGCCCAACATGATCTCGATGTCCTCGCGGGTGGTGCGGTAATTGAGTACGCAGCCGCGCAACCCGAAGCGGCCGTACACACTGGCGTTCGACAGGTACGAGCTGCCGCCCTGCTGCAGCGCCACCATGATCTTCTCGTTCAGCGCGTCCAGCGCGCGCTCGTCGGCGTCGGTCCGTTCGACGCCACGCGCCGCCGGTGGCAGGTAGCGGAAGCAGAAGATCGACAGCTCCACCGGCGCCAGCAGCTCGAACTCTTCGCTCGCGCCGATCAGCTCGTCGGCGTACCGGGCACAGTCCAGATTGGACTCGATCGCCTCGCCGATGGCGTCGGCTCCGGCGTACCCCAGAGTCATCCACACCTTCAGAGCGCGGAACCGGCGGGACAGGTCGGGGCCGTAGTCCCAGAAGGCGTACGCCTCCGCCGGCGCGTCGGCCATGATGCGGGTGTAGTCGGCATCCAGCGCGAACGCAGCCCGGGCGTGCGCCGGCTCCCGGTAGATCAGGCAGCCGCAGTCCGCCGGCAGGTAGAGCCACTTGTGCGGGTCGAGCGCCACTGAGTCGGCCTCGGCGATCCCGTCGAACAGCGGCGCCACCGACGGGGCCAGCCGCGCGAATCCGCCGTAGCACGCGTCCACGTGCATCCAGAGGCCGTACTCGCGGGCCACCGCCGCGATCTCGGCGAGCGGGTCCACCGCGCCGGTCACCACCGTGCCGGCGCTCGCCACCACGCAGAACGGGTCCGCCCCGCCGTCACGGTCCTCGTCGATCATCCGCCGCAGCGCCGGTACGTCCATCCGGAACCGCTCGTCGACCGGCACCTCCCGTACGTTGGCCCGCCCGATGCCGAGCAGTGCGGCGGCCTTGTGGCTGGAGTGGTGGGCCTCCCGGGACACGTACAGGCGCAGCGGCCGGGGATGGGCGGCAGCGCCGTTGGCGGCGACCTCCGGGCCGCAGTGGCGGTGCCGGGCGGCGGCGATCGCGGAGAAGTTCGCCATCGAGCCGCCGCTCATGAACAGCCCGCCGGCGCCCGCGTCCAGCCCGAGCGCCTCCCGGATCCAGTCGATCGCGACGTGCTCCAACTCCGTCGGGGCCGGCGCCGAGCGCCACGCCGGCAGATTGGCGTTCAGCGCGGACGCCAGCAGGTCGGCGACCGACGCGACCGCGGTGCCGGGGGCTGACACGTACCCGAAAAATCGGGGGTGCCCGTTGTGCCGGCTGCCGGGCACGATCACCTCGCGGAAGGTGTCGAGGAGCCGGGTGAAATCCCGTCCCTCCGCCGGCAGCGGCTCGGTGAGCGCCGCCCGCAGCTCCCCGGAGGAGGTACGCGGCGCCACCGGCAGGTCGCGCAGCTCGGCGTGGTACTCGGCCATCCACTCCAGGGCGGCGGCGCCCATCTCGCGGATGCGCTCGGGGGACGGGTCGAGCGAAGTGTCAGAGGTCATCGTGCGAGCGTAAGCGCTGGTCAGCGCCACCTGGTGTGAGGCCGCACGAAACGGGTACCACCTCACCGGAGGTGACGTATGGGTATCGGAGTGAGTATCTTCCTGATCGCCATCGGCGCGATCGTGGCGTTCGGAGTCGAGTACCAGCTCACCTGGCTCGACCTCGACGTGGTGGGCTGGGTACTGATGCTCGCGGGGGTCACCGGGCTGATCCTGACGCTGTACTTCTGGAACCGGCGTCGCCGGACCACCGCCGCCGACACGGTGCACGACGAGCGGCACTACTACAACGGGCGATCTACGCCACCCCCCGCCGCGCGCCACTGAACCCCAGCCGGCCGTCGTGCGCGCGGCGACCGGCCGGAGCCCGTACCCGGGTCGGATGCCCGATTGGCCCTGGCCAGGTTCGGGCTGCACCAGACATCCTGGACATGTCATGCTGCCCGTGCTCCGTGTGAGCGAGCTGCTCGTGGTCCGGTGACTGAGTTCGCCGTCCGGGAGGGCTCGATTCCGCGGGCGGCACGGTTAGGATGATCCGGTCGGGAGGAGCACCATGGGGATCGGCGGCAGCATCTTTCTGGTCGCCATCGGCGCGATCATCGCCTTCGGTGTGAAAGAGGATCTGAGCTGGCTGGATCTCGACGTGGTGGGCTGGGTCTTCATGATCAGCGGCGCCACCGGGCTGGTGCTCACCATCAGCTTCTGGATGACGCGCCGGCGTACCCCGGTCGCTGAGCAGTACCAGCGCGGCTACACCATCAAGCGTGACACCGAGCGCCACGATCCCGAGCAGCCCCGTACGTAGCCCGCTCCCGGGTACGTCGCCGGACCTGCCCGACACCGTCGGTCGCCACGAGTCGGGTCGCGAGTGGCTGGCCGGGCTCCCCGCCCTGATCGCGGAGGTACGGGACCGCTGGGCACTGCGGCTCGGGCAGCCGTACGGCGGCGGGAGCTGCGCCTGGGTGGCGCCGGTGACGTTGGCCGACGGTGGGACGGCCGTACTCAAGATCGCGTGGCCGCACCGGGAATCGGCGGGCGAGGCGGAGGCGCTGCGCCGCTGGGACGGCCAGGGCGCCGTACGGCTGCTGCGCCACGACCCGGTACGCCACGCGATGCTGCTGCAACGCTGCCAGCCCGGCGGCAAGCTCGCCGACGCGGAGCTGCCGGCGCGGGAACGGCTGCTGGTGGGTGCCGAGCTGCTTGCCACGCTGTGGCGGGCGCCGGCCCCGGACGTGCGGGGGTTGGACTGCCCGGTGCCGGGCGGGTGCGGGTTGGGCGGCCCGGTCGTGGGCGGGTTTGAGCGGCTTGCTGATGTGGCGGCGGAGTGGGCGGAGCTGACCGGGGAACGGATACGGCGGCACCGGCCGGCGTACGACCCGGGGTTGGTCGCGCTCGGCGTACGGCTGCTCCGTGAGCTGCCCGCCAGCGCCACGCGCGAGGTGATCCTGCACGGAGACTTCAACCCGGGGAACGTACTCGACGCGGGGCCCGACGGCTGGCTGGTCATCGACGCCAAGCCGATGGTCGGCGACCCCGCGTACGATCCGTGGCCGCTGTTGGAGCAGGTGGACGACGTGTTCCGGCAGCCGTACCGAGTGCTGGCCGAGCGCACCCGGCTGCTCGCCGACGCGCTCGGTGAGGACCCGCGGCGGATCGCCGCCTGGGCGGTGGCACGGCGGGTCGAGTCGGCACTGTGGTATCTCGGCGTCGGCTACCCGCCCGGAGGCACGGAGAAGATGGCACAGCTCCGTACCCTGGCCAGACTTGCCGAGCTGTGAGCCGGCCCGCCGCCGCAGCCTGCCGGGGGTGCGGTTACGTCGTGCCGTAGAGGGTGAGCACCAGGCGGTCCGGGCCGTCGGCGACCAGCCGCACCGGTACGCCCCAGTCCTGACGTACCAGGTGACACGCGCCGTGCTCGGTGTCCGCGTCGCAGGTCGCGATCTGCGCCACCACCTCGAGCACACCGTCCTCGATCCCGTCGGCGAGGGTGAGCTGCCGCGCCAGCTGGTCGGTCTCGCCGGCGCCGTCGACGAGCAGCTCGGGCGGGCTGGCGGAGACCACCAGCCGTACCGGAGAGCCGTACGTGGTGTCGACCTTCTGCCCGGGCGGCACGGTGAACTCGACTTCGAGCGTCACCTCGCCGGGGCGCAGCTCGCTCGGCGGTCGCTCCACCGCGTGCCGCTCGCCCGCGATCCGCTCCGCCGTGCCGGCCACCACGGGGCGTACCAGCCGGTGTGCCGCCGACTCCACCACGATCGGCTCGCCGCCGAACAGCAGTACGTCACTCGGCTCCGCGAGCCCGGTGGCCAGCGTGGTCAGCTCACTGGTACGCGGGTCGAAGCGGCGTACCGCCCCGTTGTACGTGTCGGCCACCGCGACCGACCCGTCCGGCAGTACGCCCACCCCCAGCGGGTGCTGCAGCAACGCCTCGGCGGCCGGCCCGTCCCGGTGCCCGAAGTCGAACAGCCCGACCCCCACCGCTGTGTGTACGGTGTCGCCTTCTACGTACCGCAGTGCCGAGGTCTCGGCGTCGGCGAACCACAGCCGGGTGCCGTCGGGGCTCACCGCGAGGCCGGACGGTTGGGCCAGGAACGCCTCGGCGCGCGGGCCGTCGCGCAGCCCCTCGACCGTGGTGCCGGCGTAGACCCCGGCGGTACGGGCCACCGGATCGAACCACCACAGCTGGTGGATCCCCGCCATCGCGATGACCACCTGCTCCTGGTACCAGGCCACGTCCCACGGCGAGGACAGATCGGCGGCCAGCGCGTCGTGTGCCCGAAAGTCCACTGTGGAACGCCACTGCCGCCCGGTGCCGCAGACCGTCTCCACCTCGCCGGTCGCCAGCCGGACGCCGCGTAGCAGATGGTTGGTGGTGTCGGCGACCACGACGTCGTACCCGGCCCGTTCGGCGACCGGCGGCGGCAGCAGACACAGCCCCTGCGGCTCGCTGAACTGGGCCCGCCCGGGCTCTCCGTCGGTACGCCCACGAGCCCCGGCGCCGATCCGGCGCAGCACCGTCTCCGCGTCGCCGGCCAGCTCGACCAGGCGGTGCCGCGCGGTGTCGGCCACCAGCAGCGTGCCTCCTGGTACGGCCAGCGCCTTGCTCGGGAACCGCAGCAACGTGTCATCCGGCTCCGGCGGTACGTACGGGGTGTCGCCGCGCCGCAGGGTGCCCTTCGCCTCGTGCTCGGTGACCAGGTCGCCGATCAGCCGGCCGAGCCCCTCGGCGTGCCCCTCGCCGGCCATCGTGGCGACCAGGTAGCCCTCGGGATCGACCACCGCGAGCGTGGGCCAGGCGCGGGCCGCGTACTGCCGCCAGGTCTCCATCTCCGCGTCGTCGAGCACCGGGTGGTGCACCGCGTACCGTTCCACCGCGGCGGCGAGGGCGTCCCGGTCGCGCTCGTGGGCGAACTTCGGGGAGTGCACCCCGACGACGACCAGCACGTCGGCGTACTTCTCCTCCAGCGGCCGCAGCTCGTCGAGCACGTGCAGGCAGTTGACGCAGCAGAACGTCCAGAAATCCAGCAGTACGATCTTGCCGCGCAACCCCGCCAGCGTGAGCGCCTCGTCGCCGGTGTTGAGCCACCCCCGGCCGGCGAACTCGGGCGCGCGTACCCGGGGCCCACGCGGGGATCCCGCCGTACTTTCGTCGTCCACCGGGCGCGACGGATCGACCGGGCTGGGGCCAGCTGGACGCGAGGGCTCAGCGGGGCGGGAGGGCTCAGTCACCACGATATTGTCACCGGAGGTAGGTCAGATGCGCGCGGCGGCGAGACACAGCGCGCGTGTCTCGCCCCCGCGTCACCCGATCGGGTACGGCGTCAGCCCACCTTCTTCAGGCAGAGCACCTCGACGACCTTGCCGTTCTCCTCGATGTTGACCACCGCGTCGGCTTCCTTGCACTCGGCCTCGTTCTTGACCTTGTTGGTCACCTTGTACGCGTCCTTGTCGCCGCACTCCGCGCTCTCGACGGCTTTGTCAGCGCCCTGCCGTACGCAGTCGCCGACGCCGTAGCTGGGCCCACGGCCGAGCCACATCCAGGCGCCCACCAGGACGAGCACCAGCAGCACCACGGCGCCGATGATCAGTGCGATCCACAGACCCTTGCTGCCACCGGACTTCCCGCCCGCGGGTGCACCCGGCTGACCAGGCATCCCGGGCTGCCCCGGCATACCCGGCTGCCCCGCCACGCCCGGCTGCCCCGGCATGCCCGGCTGTCCGCCGTACACCTGGGGCATCTCGCCGCTGTGCGGGCCGGCGGCCTGCCCCGGCTGCCCGTACGGCTGGCCAGGGACCTGGCCCGCACCGGGCTGGCCCGCACCGGGCTGGCCCGCACCGGGCTGGTCGGACTGCTGGCC
>JBOGDG010000093.1:0-9018 GCA_050701655.1 Micromonosporaceae bacterium | reverse complement strand
CGGCACCTCGGCGGCGCAGATGTCCTGCGCCTTCCAGCACCGGGTACGGAACCGGCAGCCCGACGGCGGGTTGGCCGGCGACGGGACGTCACCCTCCAGCACGATCTGGTCCCGGTGCCCGCGCAGCGTCGGGTCCGGCACCGGCACCGCGGACAGCAGCGCCTGGGTGTACGGATGGGTCGGGTGATCGTAGATGTCGAGGTCCTGCCCGATCTCGACCACCTTGCCGAGGTACATCACCCCCACCCGGTCGGCGATGTGGCGTACCACCGACAGGTCGTGGGCGATGAACATGTACGCCAACCCCAGCTCGTCCTGCAGCTCCTCCAGCAGGTTGACCACCTGAGCCTGGATCGAGACGTCGAGCGCGGAGACCGGCTCGTCGCAGATCAGGATCTCCGGCTTGAGCGCCAGCGCCCGGGCGATGCCGATGCGCTGCCGCTGGCCCCCGGAGAACTGGTGCGGGTACCGGTTGATGTGGTCGGGGTTGAGCCCCACCAGGTCGATCAGCTCCTGCACCCGGCGACGGCGGTCCTTGGCGGGCGCCACGTCCGGGTGGATGCTGAACGGCTCTCCGACGATGTCGCCGACCGTCATCCGGGGATTCAGCGACGTGTACGGGTCCTGGAACACCATCTGGATGTTGCGCCGCGCCTTGGTCAGCTCGCGACCCCGCAGCCGGGTCATGTCCTGACCCCGTACGGTGATCGTGCCCTGGGTCGGCTGCTCCAGCCCGACCAGCAGCCTCGCGAGCGTGGACTTGCCGCAGCCGGACTCGCCCACCACGCCCAGCGTCTCGCCGCGCCGTAGCTGCAGGTTGACGCCGTCGACCGCCTTCACATCGCCGATCTTCCGCTTGAACACGATGCCGCGGGTGATCGGGAAGTACTTGACCAGGTCGCGTACCTCGAGGACGACATCGCCGTGCCGAGTGGCCGAAGCGGCTCCGGCTGTCACGGACAGTTCGGTCATTGTGCGATGACCTCCTCCCAGTAGTGGCAGGCGCTCGCCCGCGGGGTGCCCTTGGAGTCGGCGGCACCGTACCCCTCGAGGGGGTACAGCGGCGGCACCTCGCTGCGGCAGCGGTCGCGTGCGAACCGGCAGCGCGGCGCGAAGTTGCAGCCGGGCGGCAGGTCGGTCAGCGCCGGTGGCAACCCCTTGATCACGCTGAGCTGCTGGCCCTTCATGTCGACCCGTGGGATCGACTCCAGCAGCGCCTTGGTGTACGGGTGCGCCGGGGATGCGTAGATGTCGTGCACCTTCGCCCGCTCCACCGCACGCCCGGCGTACATCACTGTGATCCGGTCGGCCACGTCGGCCACCACACCCATGTCGTGGGTGATCAGGATCAGCCCCATGTTGCGCTCGCGCTGCAGCTCGGCGAGCAGGTTCATCACCTGCGCCTGCACAGTCACGTCGAGCGCCGTGGTGGGCTCGTCGGCGATCAGCACGTCCGGGTCGAGCGCCAGCGCCATCGCGATCATGACGCGCTGCCGCATCCCGCCGGAGAACTGGTGCGGATAGTCGCCGACCCGCTGCCGGGCCGCCGGGATCCTCACCAGATCCAGCAGCTCGACCGCCTTCTTCCGGGCGTCCTTGCGGGACATGCCGCGGTGCACCCGGAACAGCTCGCCGAGCTGGAAGCCCACCGAGAACACCGGGTTCAGCGCCGAGAGCGCGTCCTGGAAGACCATCGCGATCTTGTTGGCGCGCGCCTTGCGCCGCTCCTCCGGCGGCACCTTGAGCAGGTCGACACCGCGGTAGAGGACTTCGCCGCCGGTGACGAACCCGGGCGGGCTGTCCACGATCCCCATCACCGCCTGCGCGGTGACGCTCTTGCCGCAGCCCGACTCACCCAGGATCGCCAGCGTCTCGCCGGACTCGACGTTGAAGCTCACCCCGTTAACGGCGCGGGCGACGCCGTACCGGGTACGGAACTCCACCTTCAGATCCCGTACGTCGAGCAGCGTCGCGTTCGGGTCCGCGTCGGCGAGCCGGGCCGCGTACCTGCCCCTGTGCTTGGCCTTGGTTGCGGTCACGGCCGTCGTGTCAGTGTGCGTCACGGTCACCTCACCGCAGCTTCGGGTCAAGAGCGTCGCGCGCGGCGTCGCCCATCAGGATGAAGGACAGCACCGTCGCCACCAGGAAGGCGACCGGTACGAGGAGCAGGTGCGGATAACCGCTGAGCACCCACCGCGTACCGTCGGTGATCATCACGCCCCAGGAGACGGTCGGCGCGCGCAGCCCGACCCCGATGAAGGTCAGGGTGGCTTCGGCACCGACGTAGCCGCCGAGAGCGATGGTCGCCACCACGATCACCGGCGCGATCGCGTTGGGCAGTACGTGCCGGAAGATGATCCGCGAGTCGGAGGCGCCCAGCGAGCGCGCCGCCTGCACGTAGTCCATGTTCTTGGTGGCGATCACGCTGGCCCGCATGATCCGCGACGTGGTTGGCCAGCCCAGCATGATCAGGGCGAACACCACCGTCCAGACCGAGCGGATCTGCAGCAACGACAACAGGGTCAGCGCCCCGAGCAGGAAGGGGATCCCCAGCACCATGTCGGTGAATCGGGAGATGATCATGTCTACCCAGCGGCCGTAGAAGCCAGCGAGGATGCCGGACAGGCCGCCGAGCAGGACCGTGCCCAGCGTGGCCAGCACGGCGACGGCGATCGACGGCCCGGCACCGTGGATGACATGCGAGTAGTAGTCACACCCCTGCACACTGTTGCCAAGAATGTGCTCGCCTGACGGGCTGTCCTTGCCGAGCGAGATCGGGCACTTCCCCGGGTCGGTGCTGGTCCACAGCCACGGCATGGTGGCCATCGACATCACGGCCAGCACGACCAGCGAGGAGATCACGAAGACCGGGTTACGGATCAGCTCGCGACCCGCGTCCGCCCACAGGCTCGCGTTGCGATCCTTGGAGGGCGCGCCACCCGGGGCACCGGGTGCGGTGTCGGTATCCGCCGATGCCTGCGACGGCGCCGCCGCGGGCGACGCCCCGGCGTACGGATTGATGTGTCCGGGGTCAGTCAAGGCGAATCCTCGGGTCGAGAACGGCGTACAGCATGTCCACCAGCAGGTTGACCACCAGGTAGACAACTACGAGGAATGTCACCAGTGGGACTACGACGGGGCCCTCGTTGCGCTGCACCGCCTCGATAATCTCACTGCCGATCCCCGGGATGTTGAAGATGGTCTCGGTCACCACGGCACCGCCGATCAGTGTGCCGAAGGCCAGACCCAGGTCGGTCACCACGGGGATCAGCGAGTTGCGGAGCGTGTGGATGCCGATCACGCGCCGCCGTGGCAGCCCTTTGGCGGTGGCGGTGCGGACGTAGTCACCGCGCATGTTCTCCATGATGCTGGTCCGGGTGAGCCGCGCCGTGGTCGCCAGGCCGAGCGCCGCCAGCACGATGCCCGGAAGTATCAGGCTGAGCCACGGATGCGCGCTCTTGTATGTCACCGCCAACAGGCCCAGCAGAAAGTCCGATGCCCACTCCTGGCCTCGCGTCCACTTCGCGAGCGGGGCGAGCACCAGCTGCGCCACACCGCCCAGGACGAAGACCGGTACGGAGATCGCCAACACGGTGGAGATCTTGACGACATAGTCGATGAAACTGCCGCTGCGCAGCCCCGCCAACATCCCGGCGAGCAGTCCGATAACGATCTGAATGACGATGGCGATCAGCGCCAGCCGGGTCGTCACCGGAAGCGCGTCGCCGATGATCTCGGTGATCGGCCGGCCGTTGAAGTCGGTGCCCAAGTCGCCGACCGCGAGGTTGCCGACCCGCTCGACGAAGAGCCCGACGCACGGGTCACCGGTACGCGTCAGGCACGGGTCGTCGGTGTTGAACAGCCGCTTGACGGCCTCCAGCATCTGGGGGCTCGGCGTACGGTCGCCGAAGAACGCTCGCGCGGGGTTGCCGCGGATCTGAATACCCAGCACCACGATGTAGTGGAGGAGCGCGATAGATCCAATGAGCGTGGGGATGAATAGGAGCAGCCGCCTGATGACGTAGCGCCCCATTTCTTACCTCCTACCAGGGGATGTCACGGCGGTAGCCGACGCCTCCATTCTGCGCCGGCTACCGCCGCGGCGTTTACCTTTCGATCTGGTCCTATTACCCCTGGATCAGGACACCGTGATCTTGGAGTAGTCCGGGTTGGTGTCGATGACGTTGTACGAAACGTCGCCCACCTTGTCGTTGTACGCCATCGCACTCCGACCGAACCACAGCGGGATCACCGGCATGTCCTCGAGCATCAGGTCCTCAGCGGCCTGGTACTTCTCGATTCCCTCTTCCAGCGTTGCGGCATTGTCGCCCTCGGCGATCAGCTTGTCCGCCGCGGGGTTGCTGTACTTGGTGTTGTTGGACGAACCCTGCGTGCCGTGCAGCGGCTTGAGGTAGTTCTCCGGGGACGGGTAGTCCATGATCCAACCGAGCCGGAACGGACCGGTGAACTTCTGGCCGTCGGCCACCTCGAGGTACTCGGCGAACTCAAGGTCACCCTTCAGCTCGTACTCGATGCCCAGGTTCTCCTTGAGCTGGTTACCCACGGCCTGCACCCACTGGTCGTGGCTGGCGCCCGCGTTGAACCAGAGCTCGAGCTTCTTACCCTTCGGCCAGCCGCCGGCTTCCTGCAGCAGCTGCTTGGCCTTGTCGACGTCCGGGTCGCAGTACTTGCAGGCGTCGTCGCGGCTACCCGGCACGACCGGGGACACCAGGCTCTTCGCCGGGGTGAAGCGGTCGGCGAAGATCTCCTTGATGATCGCCTTGCGGTCGATCGCCAGGGAGAACGCCTGGCGCAGCTTCTTGTTCTTGAACTCCTTGGCGTACGTCGGGAAGCCCAGGTACGTGAACGACGAGGTCGGCTCCTCGACGAAGCGGTCGCTGAACTCACCACGGGCTTCCTCGACCTTGTCCACCGGGACGGTACGCATCAGGTCGAGCTCACCTGACTGAAGGTCGGCGTAAGCCGCACCGTCGTCCTTGTAGATCTTGAACGTGAGGCGGTCCACCTTCGGCTTCTCGCCAGCGAAGTCCTCGAAGCGGACTGTCTTGATCTCGCGCTTGTGCTCCCACTTGCCGTCCATCTTGAACGGGCCGTTGCCGATCGGCGCGCTCTCGCATGCCTTGACGTCGTCCAGGCACGCCTTCGCCAACGGGTTGAAGGCGGTGTAGCCCAGCATCAGCTTGAAGTTCGAGAACGGCTCGACGAGGGTCACCTTGAAGGTGTAGTCGTCGACCTTCTCCAAGCCGGCCAGCTTGTCGGTCTTCGGGTCCGGCGCCTCCTTCGGCCCTTCACCGTCGGGGTCGGTCGACTGCAGGTCGGCATACCCCTCGATCCGGTCGAAGAAGTAGCTGTTGCCCTGTGCGTTCGGGCCGTACGACGCGTAGTTCCAGGCGTTGATGAACGAGTCGGCGTTGACCGGCTCGTCGTTGTGGAACTTCCAGCCCTGCTTGATCTTGATCGTCCAGATCTTCTGGTCGTCGGACTCGACCGACTCGGCGACCGTGTCGACGGGCTTGCCGTCACTGTCGTAGTCGATCAGGCCGGTGTAGAGGACCTGAAGGACGGTGCCGCCCTCCGACTCATTGGTGTTACCGGGCATCAGGTGTTCGGGCTCACCGACGTTGACCTTGAGCTCGCCACCCGCCTCCCCTTCACCTTCACCGGCACCGCCGCCACAGGCGGATGCCAACAGCGCGACCGCGGCACCTACCGCGATCAGTCGCATACTTTTCAACCCGCGCATGTACTGCCTCCCAAGGCGCTCGCGGAGTTAACGTGAACTTCGCCTCACCCTGACCCCTCTACCTGGTGCCTGGAAGCGACGTTACCCACTCGATACCCAGCCGGGACGCACCCGAGACGGCCGGTCACGCTCGGTTGATCTTGATCTTCCGGGTACGCACGTTCGCCCGGGTGTGGCATACTGCGGTACATGGCGCATGTGACGCGATTTTTTTATGGCTACCGGATCCCGGCAGCCATCGGTCACGCCTGAGCCACACGACCAAAGCCGCCCCGGGTCCGCAGCCCGGGGCGTTCTGCGTTCCCGAGTGCGGAGCTCCCCGGGCCACCACCAGAACACCGACCCGAGGAGCACCCCATGACCGCCCCAGCCGCACAAGCCACCTCCGGCCCGCACGGCTCTGATCCCGACGGCCGGATCGCCGGCCTCCGAGATCGCATCGACGAGATCGACAACGAGCTGATCAGCCTGTGGCAGGAACGCGCCGCGCTCTCGCAGGAGGTGGGCAGCACCCGGCTCGCCACCGGCGGCACCAGGCTCGTACTGTCCCGGGAACGCGAGATCCTGGAGCGCTTCCGTACCGCCCTGGGCGCCGACGGCACCCAGCTGGGGCTGCTCATCCTGCGCGCCGGCCGCGGCCCGCTGTGAGGCCCGTACCATCACGCGGGTGAGTTTCCCGCCGTCACCAGAACCGCTGCCGGAGGTACGCCGGGTGCTGGCGGTCTTCGCCCACCCGGACGACATCGATTTCGGCGCCGCGGGCACCATCGCGCGGTGGGTCGCCGAGGGTGTCGACGTGACATATCTGCTGGTCACCAGGGGCGAGGCCGGCGGATTCGACGACACGCCGCGGGAAGCGATACCGCGGATCCGGGAGGCCGAGCAGCGTGCCGCCGCCGCAGCGGTGGGCGTCAGCTCCGTGGAGTTTCTTCATGGGTACGCCGACGGCGCCCTCTACCCCACGCACGAGCTGCGACGCGACATCGCACGGGCGATCCGGCGCCACCGTCCGCAGCGCGTACTCACCAATTCCCCGTTGCCGAGGTGGGACTTCCTCGGCGGGCCGAACCATCCCGACCACACCGCCGTCGGCCAGGCCGCCAGCGCCGCGATCTACCCCGACGCGCGCAACCCGTACGCGCACCCAGAATTGAACGACCTCGCGCCCTGGTCGGTGGGCGAGGTGTGGTTCTCCGGCGGACCCGAGCCGGACCACTTCGTCGACATCACCGACTTCGCCGACCAGAAATTCGCCGCCCTGCACTCACACCCCAGCCAGCTCCCCGACCCGGACGCCACGGAAGCCCTGCTGCGGACGTTTCTCGCCCACAGCGCCCGCGCCGCCGGCCTCCCCGACGGCCGCCTCGCCGAGTCGTTCACCATCGTGAATTGCCTCTGAGCTACACGAGCCGCCTATCCGCGGCCCAGCGGGATAGTTCGTAGCGGTTGGTCATCTGGAGTTTGCGGAGCACGTTCGACACGTGGGTCTCGACGGTCTTGATCGAGATGAACAGCTCCTTGGCGATCTCCTTGTACGCGTACCCCCGTGCCAGCAGCCGCAGCACTTCACGTTCCCGGTTGGTGAGCTGATCCAGCTCGGGATCGCTGACCGCGGCGTCGCCCTTGGCGGCGAACGCGTCGAGTACGAAGCCGGCGAGCCGCGGGCTGAACACCGCGTCGCCGTCGGCCACCCGGCGGATCGCCGCCACCAGCTCCTCACCCGAGATGGTCTTGGTGACGTAGCCGCGGGCACCGGCGCGGATCAGCCCGATCACGTCCTCGGCGGCGTCGGAGACCGACAGCGCCAGGAAGCGTACGTCCGGGTGGCTGCCGCGGATCTGCTCCAGCACCGCGCGCCCGCCGCCGTCCGGCATGTGCACATCGAGCAGCACCACGTCCGGCTGGGTGGCCGCGATCCGGGTCACCGCCTCCGCGACACTGCCCGCCTCGCCGACCAGCTCTACGGCGGCGCCCAGCTCGGCGCGTACCCCCGCACGGAACATCGCGTGGTCGTCGACCAGAAACACCCGCAGCCGCCCTGACTCACTCATGTCTGTGTCTCCTCAGCTTCCACCGGCAGGATCAGCCGCACTTCGGTGCCCTCCCCCGGGGCTGTACGCACCTCGGCGCGCCCGCCGTGGCGTTGCATCCGCCCGATGATCGAACCGCGTACGCCGTGCCGGTCACCGTCAACGGTGGACAGCTGGAAGCCGGCGCCACGGTCGCGTACGAACACCGAGAGCTGTTCGGGCTCGACCTCGGCGTACAACGACACGGTACGTACCCCCGAATGTTTTGCGGCGTTGACCAGGGCTTCCCGGGACGCGGCGACCAGCGCGGCGACGTGGGGATCCACCGGCCGGTCGCCGACCACCACGCTGTCGACCTCCACCGCGAACGAATTCTCCACCTCGGCGGCGGCCTGTTCCAACGCCGCGGCGAACCGCTCGGTGGGCGAGCCGGCGGGCCGGTACAGCCAGTTGCGGAGGCTGCGTTCCTGGCTGCGCGCCAGCCGCCCCACCTCCACCTGGTCACCGGCGCTGCGCTGGATCATCGCCAGCGTGTGCAGCACCTGGTCGTGGATCAGCGCCGCCACCTCGGCCCGCTCGCGTTCGGCGATCCGAGCCTCACGTTCGGTACGCAGCTGCGTGATGGTGCCCCACAGCAGCGGGCCGAACACCACGCCCAACCCACCGATCGCGATCAGGGTGAACAGCACGCCGTTCAGCAGCGAAGCGAGCCCCGCGTTGGACAGCGGTGAGAACACCGCGATCATGCCGATGATGCCGATCAGCACCAGCCCCGCGCCGACCGCCACCCGGATCCCGGAGGCGCGTGGGTGTTCGCTGAGGTAGCGGATCGCCGGGACCGCGCTCGACCACTGGCGACGCCGCTCGGGGTCGGCCTGGTGCCAGATGATGCCGGCGCCGACCGCGACCAGCGCCATCAGCCAGCCGAACGCCCCCCACATCCCGCTCACCCCGCTGAGCAGCGCGATCAGCTGGATGCCGAGCGCCAGGCAGCCGAAGGCGACCAGCTGTGCGGCGTCACGCCGGGTACGCGGCCGGTCCGGGCCGGTGTCGACGGGCACCAGCGCCCAGTACGCCGCGTACAGCACCGCGCCTACTCCGCCGACGGTGGCGAGCGCGACGAACGCCAACCGGATCGGGATCACCGACACCCGCAGATGCCGCGCGATGCCGGCCGCGACTCCGGCCACCAGCCGCCCGTCGCTCGCCCGGTACAGCCGAGGC
>JBOGDG010000092.1:0-9061 GCA_050701655.1 Micromonosporaceae bacterium | reverse complement strand
CGGTGACGGCGCTGCGGGACGCCGCCCGTACCCGGGCGTTCTGGCTGCTCGCGGGCGGCTTCGCGATCTGCGGCATCTCCACCAACGGCCTGGTCGGTACGCACTTCGTCGCCGCCGCGCACGACCACGGGATGCCGTCCACCACCGCCGCCGGGCTGCTCGCCCTGGTCGGGGTCTTCGACGTGGTCGGCACCGTGCTGTCCGGCTGGCTCACCGACCGGATCCGGCCGCAGTTGCTGCTCGGCGTCTACTACGCGCTGCGCGGTGGCTCGCTGCTGGTGCTGCCCTCGCTGTTCGCGCCCGACGTACAACCGAGCATGTGGGTTTTCATCCTGTTCTACGGGCTGGACTGGATCGCCACCGTGCCACCCACCGTGGCGCTGTGCCGTGACCACTTCGGACTGTCCGGGCCGATCGTGTTCGGCTGGGTGTTCGCCTCGCACCAGCTCGGCGCCGCGATCGCCGCCGTCGGCGCCGGCGCCATCCGCGACGTGTCCGGCGCGTACCACCTCGCCTGGTGGATCGCCGGCGGCCTCTGCCTGGTCGCCGCCGCCATGTCCCTGCGGATCCGCAGCGCCCCGGTGGTTGCGGCCGCCTGATCAACACGTGCGCCGGCGTGGCACGCTGGGCGCATGCGGTTGCTGCTGAATGTGATCTGGCTGGTCTTCGGGGGCTTTTTCATGGCCCTGGGGTACGCCTTCGCCGGGCTGATCTGCTTCGTGTTGATCATCACGATCCCGTTCGGAGTGGCGGCGTTCCGGATGGCCCGGTTCACGCTGTGGCCGTTCGGGCGGGAGCTGATCCGCAAGCCGAGCGCGGGCGCCGGATCGGCGATCGGGAACGTGATCTGGATCGTGGTCGCGGGCTGGTGGCTGGCGCTGGGCCACCTGCTGGCGGCGATCGCGCAGTTCGTCACCATCATCGGGATCCCGCTCGGGCTGGCGAACCTGAAGCTGCTGCCGGTCTCGCTCACCCCGCTCGGCCACGAGATCGTGCCCTCCGACGAGGTCGGCCGGGTCACTGTGAGCCGGTCCACGTCAACCGTGAGCCGGTCCACGTAACTGGCGTACCGATAGGCTGCCGCGAGTAGGCCCCGTGAGCTGGAGGTACGCAGGTGGGAGAGTTCGTACGCTTCGAAGCCGACCCCGACGGTTTGGCCGGCATCGGTGTGATCCGGCTGGAACGGCCGCCGATGAACGCGCTCAACCAGCAGGTGCAGGAGGAGCTGCGAGCCGCCGCCGGCCAGGCCACCGAGGCCGGGGTAAGAGCCGTCGTCGTGTACGGCGGGGAGAAGGTCTTCGCCGCCGGCGCCGACATCAAAGAGATGGCGGACATGTCGTACACCGACATGGTGGCGCGGGCCGGAGCGCTCTCCAGCGCGTTCGACGCGATCGCGAAGATCCCGGTGCCGGTGATCGCCGCGATCACCGGCTACGCCCTCGGCGGCGGCTGTGAGCTGGCGCTCGCCTGCGATCTGCGGATCGTCGCCGAGGACGCCAAGCTCGGCCAGCCGGAGATCAAGCTCGGGATCATCCCCGGCGCCGGCGGTACGCAGCGGCTGTCCCGCCTGGTCGGGCCGGCGAAGGCGAAGGACATCATCTTCACCGGCCGGTTCGTCGACGCCGCGGAGGCGCTGCGCATCGGGCTCGCCGACCAGGTGGTGCCGGCCGCCGAGGTCTACACCGCCGCCATCGAGTACGCCAGGCAGTTCGCCGAGGGTCCGGCGCAGGCGCTGCGCGCCGCGAAGACCGCGATCGACGGTGGGCTGGCGGTGGACCTGGCGAGCGGGCTGGCGCTGGAGGGCCACCTGTTCGCCGGACTGTTCGCTACCGAGGACAAGCAGATCGGCATGGAGGCGTTCGTCGCCAAGCAGCCGCCGAAGTTCACCGGGAGGTAGTGGTGGTGAGCGAAACCGAGGCCGGTACCGGCACGAACCCTGGCTGGGCCGAGGTCGAGGCCGCGCGCAGCGACCCGAAACAGGCGAACATCCTCTACCACGACTGGGAAGCCGACACGTACGACGAGAAGTGGTCGATCTCGTACGACGAGCGGTGCATCTCCTACGCCCGGGACCGGTTCGCGTACATCGCGGGCGAGGACGGCTGGCCGTACCCGACCGCGCTGGAGCTGGGCAGCGGCACCGGCTTCTTCATGATCAACCTGATGCAGGCCGGGGTGATCAAGGAAGGCTCCGTCACCGACATCTCCCCGAAGATGGTCGAGGTCGCCAAGCGCAACGCCGCCGGCCAGGGGCTCTCGCTGGAGGGCCGGGCGGCGGACGCCGAGCGGATCCCGTACGACGACAACTCTTTTGATCTTGTGGTGGGCCACGCGGTGCTGCACCACATCCCCGACGTGGAAGCGGCGATGCGCGAGGTGCTGCGGGTGCTCAAGCCCGGCGGCCGGTTCGTGTTCGCCGGCGACCCGACCCGGGTCGGCGACTGGTACGCCCGCCGGCTCGGCCAGCTCACCTGGTGGGCCACCACCCGGGCCACCCGCCTGCCGGGGCTGTCGGGCTGGCGTAAGCCACAGGAGCAGCTCGACGAGTCCAGTGCCGCGGCGGCGCTGGAGGCGGTGGTCGACCTGCACACGTTCGTACCGTCCGAGCTGGCGGGGATGGCGCGGTCGGCGGGCGCGGCCGGCGTCGAGGTGAAGACCGAGGAGCTGACCGCGGCGGTGTTCGGCTGGCCGGTGCGTACGTTCGAGTCGGCGGTGCCCGACGGCCGGCTCGGCTTCGGCTGGGCGATGTTCGCGTACCGCACCTGGCAGGCGCTGAACGCGCTCGACGGCGGGGTGCTGCGGCACGTCGTACCGCGGGATCTCTTCTACAACGTCCTGGTCACCGGCCGAAAGCCATGAACTGGTCACCGGCGGAAAGCCATGACATCGTGCGGTAACAACCGCAGGGGAGGCTAGGGGCAGCACGGGGCCGGCGAGAGGGGGCGCGATGCTGCTGCAGGTACGGGTGAGACTGCCTGACCGACCGGGTTCCCTGGGGCGGGTGACCTGGCTGCTCGGCGCGCTCGGAGTGGACATCCAGCAGGTGATGGTGCTGGGCCGGGAGAGCGGGCGGGCGGTGGACGACTTCACTGTGGAGCTGCCCGGCTCGGTGGGCCAGGAGCGGCTGATCACGACGTTGCAGGACGTACCGGGGGTGGTGGTCGACGGGGTGTGGCCGGCGGCGGTGCCGGGCGCCTCGTCGGATGTCGGGGTGCTGGGGCAGATCGCGGCGGATCCCGGGCGCGGGTTCGCGACGCTGGTCGACGCGGTGCCGCGGCTGCTGGGCGCGGAGTGGGCGGCGCTGGTGACCACGGACGGGGCGGTGGCGTACGCGAGCGTGGGCGCGCCCGGCGAGGTGCCGGTGTCGGAGCCGGTGCGGCCCCGGGCGTACGACATCGAGGACCAGCGGTACGCGATGACGCCGCTGCGGGAGGGGCAGGTCGTGATGGTGGTGGCGCGTACGGGCGCGCCAGCGTTCCACGTCGGGGAGCTCGACCGGCTGATCCAGCTGGTGGACGCGGCCGCCGCCGTACTCTCCTCCGCCGCGCTCGACGCGGCACCAGCGCTCGCCGCGAGGGCTGGCGACTGATCGCGCGCCGGCCGCTGGGTCGCTGGCGCTGCGCCGCCGAGCCGGGCGGGTACGGTGTCGGCCATGCGGTACAGCACGCGGCGTGACCCCCGGCGGGCGCGGTTCCTCACGCTCGGGTCGCTGCGCTGGATGCTGCGGCACCGCGCGTACACCCCCTGGTATCTGGTGCGCTACTGGCGGCTGGCCCGGCTGCTGCTCACCCAGCCGGGAGTGGTCTGTGAGGGGTTGGTCTTCCTCGACCGGGGCACCGAGATCGAGGCCCGCACCGGCTACGGCCGGGTGTTCCTCGGAGCGTGGACCCACGTCGGGCGGGGTGTCGCGATCCGGGCCCACGAGGGCACGCTCCGGATCGGCGCCAAGTCGATCATCGGGCGGGACAGCACGATCAACGCCTACCTGGACGTGGAGATCGGCGAGGCGGCGCTGATCGCCGACCGGGTGTACGTCTCCGACTTCGACCATAAGTCCGACGACCTGACCGTCCCGATCAAGGACCAGGGCATCCTGAAGACCCCGGTGCGGATCGGTCGCGACGTCTGGCTCGGCACCAAGTCGACCGTCATCCGGGGGGTACGCATCGGCGAGGGCGGCATCGTCGGCGCCAACGCGGTGGTGACCCGGGACGTGGCGGCGTACACGGTGGTGGGCGGGGTGCCGGCACGGCTGATCAAGCAGCGGGGTCCGAAGCTGCGGCGGCGGGTCTCGGTCAACGGGATCCGGACAGCGAGGAGCGGCCGATGACGGAGCCGATCGAGGGTCACGGCGGAGACCTCGCACTGTCGGTGCTGCGGGGGTACGGCGTGACGGAGCTGTTCACCCTCTCCGGCGGCCACGTGTTCCCGCTGTACGACGCGGCGCACCGTACCGGGGTGCGGCTGCTCGACGTACGGCACGAGCAGACCGCGGTGTTCGCCGCGGAGGCGGTGGCGAAGCTGACCCAGCGGCCCGGTGTGGCGGTGCTGACCGCCGGGCCGGGGATCACCAACGGGGTCTCGGCGATCACCAGCGCCCACTTCAACGGCTCCCCGGTGGTGGTGCTCGGCGGACGGGCGCCGCAGTGGCGCTGGGGTGCGGGCAGCCTGCAGGAGCTGGACCACGTACCGATCGTCTCCTCGATCACCAAGCACGCCGCGACGGTGACCGCGACCGACCAGGTCCCGGCCGCGGTGACGGAGGCGGTCACCGCCGCGCTGACCCCGCACCGCGGGCCGGTTTTCCTCGACTTCCCGCTCGACGTGATCTTCTCGCCGGCCTCGGTGCCGGTGCCGGCCGTACAGCCGCCGCCGGTGCTCGCCCCGGATCCGGACGAGGTGGCGAAGGCCGCCGCGCTGATCGCGCTCGCCGAGCGGCCGATGCTGATCGCGGGCTCGGACGTACTCGCCGGCGGCGCCGTCGCCGCGCTGCGGGAGTGTGCCGAGTCGCTGCGGATCCCGGTGTACGCCAACGGCATGGGCCGTGGCTGCCTGCCGCCCTCACACGAGCTGGCGTTCTCCCGCAGCCGCCGCGCCGCATTGAAGGGCGCCGACGTGGTGGTCGTGGTCGGCACGCCGCTGGATTTCCGGCTCAACTTCGGCGACTTCGGCGACGCGCAGGTGGTGCACGTGGTGGACGCCGACTCGCAGCGCGCCAGCCACGTGAAGGTTGCCGCATCGCCCGCCGGAGACCTGCGCGCGACGTTGGAAGCGCTCGCCGACTACGCCGGCCAGCGGGTGGATCATGCCGACTGGGTGGCGGATCTGCGGGCCGCCGAGGACGCTGCCCGCGATGCCGAGCGGGACGCGCTGGAGGCCGACACCGACCCGATCAGACCCTCCCGGGTGTACGGGGAGCTGCGCCGCGTACTCGACCCCGACGCGGTGATCATCGGCGACGGCGGCGACTTCGTCTCGTACGCCGGGAAGTACCTCGACCCCGGGGCGCCGGGCTGCTGGCTGGACCCCGGCCCGTACGGCTGCCTGGGCACCGGCCTCGGGTACGCGATGGGCGCCCGGACGATCTACCCGGACCGGCAGATCGTGCTGCTGCTCGGCGACGGCGCCGCCGGCTTCTCCCTCATGGACGCCGAGTCACTGGTACGCCAGCAGCTGCCGGTGGTGATCGTGGTCGGCAACAACGGCATCTGGGGCCTCGAAAAGCACCCCATGAAAGCGCTGTACGGCTACGACGTCGCCGCCGACCTGCAGCCCGGCCTGCGCTACGACAAAGTGGTACGCGCGCTGGGCGGCGCCGGCGAGACGGTCTCGAAACCCGCCGACCTCGCCCCCGCGCTAACCCGCGCCTTCGCCTCCGGAGTCCCGTACCTCGTCAACGTCCTCACCGACCCCGCGGACGCGTACCCCCGCTCCTCCAACCTGGCCTGACCCGCGCCGCGCCCGCACGCCGCCCGCTCCTCCAAGATCATGGCTCCCTTCATGTCGCTATGACTGCATCAAGGGAGCCATGATCTTGGGTGGTTCGGGCGTGGTGGGGGTCAGCTGGTGGGGTCGGGGAGGTTGGGGGCGGTGGCGAGGCGCTTGCCGGCGATCTTGAGCATCTTCGCGATGGAGGTGCCGGCGATCACGCCGGGGACGTATGGGCCGCCCACCACCAGGTGGGTGAGGTCGCCCGCGGCCTTGCCGTCGGCGAGCCGCACCGGAGAGCCGGAGTCGCCGGGGGAGGCGGCGCCGTCCCAGGCGAACGCGTCGCTGCCGCTGGCCTCACCGGGGCCGCGGTAGACCACCACGCCGGCGCGCGGCGTACCGCCGGTGCCGATCACCAGGCCGTGGCCGGCGTGCTCGCAGATGTCACCGAACTGCGGCGAGCCGGCGCCGGTCGGGCCACCGAAGTACGCCATCGACGGGTTCACGTGCTGCTGCATCGAGGAGTAGATCTGGATCAGCGCGAAGTCGTTGCCGATCCCGCCGTCAACGCTCTTCACCGTCTTGCCGATGGTCATCAGCAGGCCCGGGGCGGCGATGATGGTCACCACGTCGCCGACCTCGGCACAGTGTCCGGCGGTGCCGATGTGGTAGCTGCCGGGGCTGCCGAAGACGAAGTTGGCGGTGCAGCCGGCCGGCTCCAGGATCCAGGCGCCGGGCCGGATCCCGGTGAACGCCAGACCGCTCGTCGGGTAGTCGACGCCGTCGGGGATCGCGACCCCTTCACCGCGCTCCGCGGCGGCGTGCGCCTTCGCGGCCAGCTCGTCGGTGAACCACGACGGGGTGGGCTTGATCAGCTCTTTGACGGTGGCGCCGGCGAACGGGTTCACCGCGCCGGTGCTCACCGTGGTCGTCGCTGCCTGGGCCACCCCGGCTGTCACCAGAAGGGCGCCGGCGGCGGCGAGCGCCAGGAGGGTACGCCTGAGATTCATCACGTCTCCGTACGGTCGACGGGCAGCGCGTCACGCGCCGGATACCCCCGACACGGAACCTCTGCCCGATTCCATCGATTCTTACTGATTTCGCGTACACCGTGTCAATCATTACGCCCCAGTTCCCCCGACCGGTGCGCTGCGCGGGGGCCTACGGGGAGGTGAGGAGGTTGCCGGTGGGGACGACGATCCGGGGCGGGGTGGCGGCGGTACGGGTGGCGAGGGCGCGCTCGTCGGTGACGGCCTGGCGGTACGCGGCGACCGTACGGTCGGCGATCGCGGGCCAGCCGTACTGGCGGGCGAGTACGGCGCGGGCCCGCCGGGCGAGCCGCCGCGCGTACACCTCGTCGGAGAGCAGCGCCTCGACGGAGGCGGCGAGCGCGTCCGGGTCGCCGGCGGGGAAGGTCACGCCGGTCTCCCCGGCGTCAACGATCTCGGCCAGCCCGCCGGTGGACGCGGCGGCCACCGGGGTGCCGGCGGCGGCCGCTTCCAGCGCGATCATGCCGAACGGCTCGTACCTGCTGGGGGCGACCAGGCAGTCGGCGGCGGCCAGCAGCGCCGGCAGCTCGGTGTCGGTGAGAAAACCGGTGAAGCTGACGGTACGGCGGATCCGGCGGCGCCGAGCCAGCGTCTCCAGCGCGTCGCGGTGGGGTCCGTCGCCGGCGACCACCACCCGCAGCCCCGGGTACGCCGCTCGCAGCTTCGGCACCGCGTGCAGCAGATCCTGTACGCCCTTCTCGTAGACCAGCCGGCCGGCGTACACCACGAGCGGGCCGTCGCCGCCGAAGCGGGTACGGGCCACGGCGACCGCGCGGGGCGTCGGGCGCCAGGCCTCGGGCCGCACCCCGTTGCCGATCACGGTCACCTTGCCGCGCGGCAGGTCGAAGAGCCGGCTCACCTCCCACCGCATGTACGCCGAGCAGACCACCACCCGGCGCGCCTCGTACGTCAGCCACCACTCCACCGAGTGGATGCACCGGTTGGTCTCTTCAGGCAGCCAGCCGGAGTGCCGCCCGGCCTCGGTGGCGTGCACCGTCGCCACCAGCGGTACGCCCAGCGCGTGCTTCAGCGTCACCGCCGCGTGGGTGACCAGCCAGTCGTGGGCGTGCACCACGTCGTAGTCGCCGCCGGCCGACAGCGCCGCCCGGGTCAACGCGTGGTTGAACGCCATCGTCCAGGCGAGCAGCGTCGCGTTGGTCAGCGGGAAGAGTGGCGGATCCTCGGGGGCGCGGATCACCCGTACCCCCTCGAGCTCTTCTTCCAGCGGGGCACCCTCGCCGTGGCGCGTGACCACGGTGACCTGGTGACCGGCCTCCGCGAGCGTGGTGGCGAGGGCGTGGACGTGCCGGCCCAGCCCGCCGACCATCACCGGGGGGTACTCCCACGAGAGCATCAGAACGCGCACAAGGCGCGATTCTGTCAGAAGCTACCCGCCGGTACCGTTGTTGCGTTCGTCCGGCGCGGGGTCATTGCGGTCCGGCCGGCGGTCCGAACCGAGCTCCGGACTGGGCTCCGGACTGGGCTCCGGACTGGGCTCGGGGCCCAGCTCGGGCTCGGGCGGGGGCGGGTCACGCCGCTCGGTCGGGCGGCGCCGCTCCAGGTCGGCGAGGAAGTCCGGATCGTCGTCGGGTGCCAGAGGGCGGTCTGGGCGGCGGTGCGGATCCGGCGGGCTCCACGGCAGCGCCAGCTTCTGACCCGGACGGCCGGAGGTGAACCACGCGATCGGGCCGGCGAACAGCCCGAACACGATCACCAGCGTCCAGCCGAACCGCGACCAGCGCTGCGGCGGCTGCTCACCGCCGAGGCAGTCCACGACCGCGGCGAACGCCATCGCCAGGTGGACCAGGAACAACAACGCCAGCAGCCGACCCATACCCACATGATGCCCCCTGCGACCCGCTGTCGAACACAGCAGGGCCGGCCGGCTTCCGCGCGCCGCCCGGTTGCTCAGAGCGGCGCTACCCGGCCGCTGGCCGAACGGCTCAGTGCGGCTCCATCAGGAACGCGTACGCCGCCGCCACGAGCGCCGCGTTGTCCGGGGTCCGGTTGCCGTCCGGCAGCTCCAGGGTGTCCTCCAGCCCGATCCGGGTGTCGTACCCGGCGTCGAGCGCCCACTCCAGCAC
>JBOGDG010000091.1:0-9074 GCA_050701655.1 Micromonosporaceae bacterium | reverse complement strand
GACGACGACCGGCTGGCCGAGCTGCGCGCCACGCTGCGCCGGCACCCCAGCCACGGCTGCGCCGACCGCGAAGAACACGCCCGCTGGGCGGAGCGGAAGGTACGCCTGGAACGCGAGACCGACTCGATCCGGGAACGGGTGGCGGGCCGTACGGGTTCGCTGACCCGTACCTTCGACCTGGTCTGCGAGGTGCTGACGGCGCGCGGCTACCTCGACGCGGGCGGGGTGACCGCCTCCGGGAAGGTGCTGTCCCGGATCTGGACCGAGGCGGATCTGCTGGTCGCCGAGTGCCTGCGGGACGGCATCTGGGACGAGCTGAACCCCGCCGAGCTGGCCGCCGTGGTCTCCTCCGTGGTGTACGAAGCCCGCCGGGAAACCGAGGACCGGGCGGGCATCCCGCGCGGCCCGGTCTTCGACGCGATCTCCGAGATGCTGCGTAGCTGGGAGAGCATCGAACGCGACGAGTCCCGGCGCCGGCTCTCGCTGACCCGCGAGCTGGATCTCGGATTCGTCTGGCCGATGTACCGCTGGGCGCGCGGCGAGCAGCTCCAGAAGGTGCTCGCCAGCGCGCACGCGATCGACGGGGAGATGCCGGCCGGGGACTTCGTACGCTGGACCCGCCAGGTGATCGACCTGCTCGGCCAGATCGCCCGCGCCGCTGGCGACCAGCCGCTCGCCACCACCGCCAACAAGGCGATCGACGCCCTCACGCGCGGCGTAGTCGGCTACACCTCGGTCAGCTAACCCTCCGGCGCCTCCAGCGCCACGCCAGCCAGTCGCAGCCGCGACACCGGTACGTCGCACAGGGCCACTCTTCGGCGCAGCCGAGACACTGGTGGGTGACCATGCTCTGGATGTGTCGCCGGTACGCCTCCCGCGCGGCGTCGATCTCGTCGGCCGACAGCTCGTGCGGTCCCCGGGGCCGTCGAGGGAACGCCTCGGCGATCCGGTACGGCTCACGACCTCCGGCGGTGTACGTCACCGAGCCTGTACCTCGTCGGCCTCGCGCCGGCCCCGGCACGGCCACGGATCCCGGCACGCCTGGTACCGGCGGGTCCAGCGCATCCGCCGGTGGGCCGCCACCACCGACCGCGCGACAGCCCGGTCACCGCCCAGCGCCAGCGCTCGGCGTACGGCGCCGGCACAGCAGGGATTCCGCATCGCAACCTCCCAGATCGACTCACCCGACGTAATCACCGGACAACCAGAAGTTAGAAGCTGGCCATGATCGATCTCCAGAAAGTTGCAGAAAATTGCACCTTGACGGCACATCACCGCACGTGAGAACGTCGTCACTGCGTTGCCCGGGAGTCCACATGGGAGGTCGCAGTGAAACTCACGTTCGTCGCCAAGGACCCCAACTCGGAGCCGGGTGACTCCCCAACCCTGTATCGAACCGACCGCGGTTCATGGGTGGTACAAGGTTGGGTGGTCACTAATACAGAAGCCCTGGCCGCCATGAACATTCCGGAAGGCGAAACGTGCGTGGAGATCCCGGACCGGCTGGTCCCAGCCTTCCATCAGGCCAAGTGATGCGTACCGTCAGCTCCGAGGACCTCGGCAACCTGTGCCGAGGCATCAAGAAGTCCTTCGTGCACCTGGAAACCCGCGACTCGTACGGAACCGAGACCGAGCTACCACAAATCGCCAAGTGGCGCCGGGGCGAGCCTGATGACTATGCATGGATGGAGTGGTACCTGGAAATGCTGCGCGGTCACGCCGCCGCGGGCAGAAGGTGCCGCCGAGCGCGAGTTGTGTCTGAGCCGGTCAGCGAGTACCAGCGATGGACGATGAGTCACGTGGAGGTGTTTATCGAGGCAGGGGAGGACATCCGATATGTTGCCCGGCCGCGCCTTACGAATGTGGCGCTGCCCGGAAGCGGCGACTTCTATGTCTTCGATGATGAATTGGTGCTGTTCCTGCATTACGCCGGCAGCGGCCTCAACGCTTACTTCGAGACCACCGACGATCCGCAAGTAGTGGCGACCTGCCAGAAGGCATTCGAGACCGTCTGGGAGATGGCACCACCGTTCCGTGAGTACCAACCCGACTAGCTCCGCCGCCGAGGCTCGGCGCGAGCTCGGCGCCCGGCTCCGTCAGCTTCGCAAGTCCGCGGGGCTGACGGGCCGGGAGATCGCCGTGGCCACCGGCCAGCACGTCACCCGGGTCAGCCGTGTCGAGAACGGGCTCCAACCGCCCACCGAGCACAACATCCGGGACTGGTGCCGAGCCTGCGGCGCCGAAGACCAAATTCGCGACCTGATCGCTACAGCCAGCTCGGTCGAGTTCGCCTATCAAGAGTGGACACGGCTGTCGAGGGCAGGGATGAGAAGGCTCGGCGACACGAGTTCCATCGCCGCGTACCGCCGCACCCGGACCTTCCGCATCTACGAGCCGATCGTCATGCCTGGGATATTCCAAACCGCGACGTACATCCGGAGGATGCTGAGCTTCTGGTATGCGTTCCTCAACGCGCCCGATGACACGGAGGCGACGGTGGCGATGAAGATGGAGCGCAGCGCCGTCGCACTCTCCCCAAGCAAGCGCATCGCAGTGGTTCTTGGTGAGCAGGCTATCCGGACCCGCCGGGGCACGCCCGAGGAGCACCGCGATCAGCTCACACACCTGCTGTCGCAGATGCGGCTGCCGTTCGTGTCGGTGGGCATCATCCCGGCCAACGTGCAACGGTATGCCGTTGCCACCATCGGCTTCTGGATCTTCGACAAGAACCTCGTCGCGCTGGAGACGCCGACGGCGGCGATCAGGGTGACGCGGCCGCAGGAGATCGCGCAGTACGTCGCCATGTTCGACAAGCTCCAGGCGGAGGCTGTCTACGGCGCCGAGGCGCGACGGCTGATCGCCGACGTACAGGCGGCGCTCTGAATCCACGCTGTCGCCGGAATCACAAGATTCGGTAAGGACCGGACAAGTGCTCGGTACGTACGATCGTCCACATGGTGAGTGTCGCGGCGGTGGTCGGAATCGCGGTGGTGGCGGTCGGTCTGGTGCTCACGCCGGGGCCGAACATGATGTACCTGGTGTCCCGCTCTGTGACCCAGGGGCGCCGCGCCGGGCTGATCTCGCTGCTCGGTGTCGCGGCCGGTTTCGGGGTCTACCTGCTGGCCGCCACCGCGGGGATCGCCACCCTGTTCGCGCTGGTTCCGACGCTGTACACGGTGATCAAGCTGGCCGGGGCGGCGTACCTGCTGTGGCTGGCGTGGCAGACCGTGCGCCCCGGCGGCCAGTCGCCGTTCGCGCCGAAGCCGCTGCCCGAGGACCCACCCCACAAGCTGTTCACCATGGGCATGATCACGAATCTCTTAAACCCCAAAATCGCCATCCTGTACGTCTCCCTGCTGCCGCAGTTCGTCGACCCGGCGCGCGGGGACGTGGCGGCGCAGAGCTTGCTGCTCGGCGCGACCCAGATCGGGATCGCGCTGACCATCAACGCGCTGATCGTGCTCACCGCCGGCACCCTCGCCAGCTTCCTCGGCCAGCGCCCGCTCTGGCTGCGGATCCAGCGCTATCTGATGGGTACGGTGCTCGCCGGCATCGCCGTACGCGTCGCCACCGACCGCTCACCAGCCGCCGCCTGACGCTCATGATGGGGCCAGTGATCCGGGACGCGACCGAGCGGGACGCCGAGGCGTGCGCGGCGATCTACGCGCCGTACGTGACCGGCACCGCGATCAGTTTCGAGACCGTCCCGCCCACCCCGGAGGAGATGGCCGAGCGGATCGCGGCGGCCCAGGCGGGACACGCCTGGCTGGTCCTGGAGGACGCGGGCGAGGTGGTCGGCTTCGCGTACGGCGGGCCGTACAAGTCGCGCCCGGCGTACCGCTGGTCGTGCGAGGTCAGCGTGTACCTCGAGACGGGTCGGCGGCGCAGCGGAGCCGGACGCGCCCTGTACGAAGCACTGCTGGCTCGGCTCGGCGAGCGCGGGTTCCGTACCGCCGTCGCGGGCATGACGCTGCCCAACGACGCGAGTGCCGGGTTGCACCGGGCAATGGGATTCGAGCCCGTCGGCACCTACCGGCGGATCGGCTACAAGCACGACGCCTGGCGTGATGTCGCCTGGGTACAGCGACCGATCGGCGACCAGCAGAGCCCGCCCACCGAGCCGATCTAACCTGCCGCGGCCCGCCCACGCTCCCAGTCGGTCTTGTCGATGGCGTACTCGACCTCGCCGTGTTCCGCGCCGGGGAGCGGCTCGTCCCACTCCTCGTGGAACGTGCGCACGTACCTCAGGCCGGTCTTCTCCATCACCCGCCGGGAGCCGGTGTTGACGAACATCGTCTCGGCGAACACCCGGCGCGCGCCCAGCTCGGTGAACGCCTTCGCGACCAGGGCGCGGGAGCCTTCGGTGGCGTACCCGCGACCCCACACCGCGCGGCGCAGCCGGTAACCCAGCTCCGGCTCGTCGTCCGGGTGACCCTTGCCAGGCTGCAGCTCGAACCATCCGAGGAACGCCCCGGCGGCCTTCTCGATCGCGGCCCACCGCCCGTAGCCCGGATGCCGCCGGTACGTCTCCAGCAGCGCCCGCAGCTCGCGTTCCACAGTCTCGCGCGGGGTCGCCTCGCCGTTGTCCAGGAACCGCATCACCTCGGGGTCGCTGTCCAGCTCGCAGAGCGCGTCGAGGTCGTCAAGCGTGAGCCGGCGCAAGATCAGCCGGTCGGTCTCCAGCACCACCTCAGGGGACATCCGCCACCTCGGCGCAGGCCTCCACCAGGCGGCGCATCGAGCCGGCGACGTTCCACTTCTCGGCCAGCGCCACCACGGCATCGGAGTCCAGCGGCGCCGCCGGGAGCATGGGATCCACGTCGGGTACGGGCAGATCGCGTACCACCCGGACCACCGGCCCGGCGACGCTCAGATACTCGCCGGCGGCGGCCAACTTGGCACGCAGCCCCGGCGCGAACCCGGAGTCCGGATCGTCCAGCGCGGCGAGGATCCCCGCCAGATCGCCGTACCGGTCCAGCAGCCGCGCGGCGGTCTTCTCACCCACCCCCGGTACGCCCGGCAGCCCGTCGCTCGGGTCGCCGCGCAGCGTCGCGAAATCCGCGTACGCCGCCGCCGGTACGCCGCACTTGGCGCGCAGCGCGGCGTCGTCGAGTACTTCGAGTTTCGACACGCCACGGCCGATGTAGAGCACCCGCACCGGCATCCCGTCATCCACCAGCTGGAACAGGTCACGGTCGCCGGTGACCACCTCCACCGGACCGGGACCGCGGGTGGCGAAGGTGCCGAGCACGTCGTCGGCCTCGTGATCGGCGATACCGACGGCGGGGATCCCGAACGCGGCGAGCACGTCGAGGATCACCGGCACCTGCGGGGCGAGGGTGTCGGGGATCTCCTCCACGAAGCCGTCGGCGCTGCCCGGCGCGACCCGGTGGGCCTTGTACGAGGGCACCAGCTCCACCCGCCACGCCGGCCGCCAGTTGGCGTCCATCGCGCACAGCACCCGATCCGGCCGGCGGGTACGGATCAGGGTGGCGAGCATGTCCGCGAAGCCGCGGATCGCGTTGACGGGCGTACCGTCCTCGGTGGTCATCGACTCCGGGACTCCGAAGAAGGCACGGAAGTACAGGCTCGGCGCGTCCACGAGCAGCAACGGTCGGTCCACGGCAACGAGCCTGCCACACGATCCGCCGCGACGGTCATCCCGCGCCGAGCCACTCCGCGATCTCGCGGCGTACCCGCGCCTTGGTGCTGTCCGGGGCGAACGAGGCGTCGATGCTCCCGGTCGCGAGCTCCGCCAGCGTCTCGCCGGGATAGCCGTGGGTCTGCCGCATCGACTCGTACTCGCTGGTCAGCGTCGTGTGGACGAGCGACGGGATGTCGGTGTGGAGCGAGACCGCGAGTCCGGCCTCACGCAGCCGGGGGAGCGGGTGGGTGGCGAGCGACTTGGCGAAGCCGAGCGCCACGTTGGACGACGGGCACACCTCCAGCGCGATGCCCCGGTCTCGCAGCTCCACCACCAGCGCGGGTTCTTGGAGCACGGTGATGCCGTGCCCGATCCGGTCCGCCAATCCGATGCTGAGCGCCTCCCGGATGCTGCCGGACCCGGCCGCCTCACCCGCGTGGTGCACGTTGCGCAGCCCGGCGTTCCGCGCGGCCCGGCACACCTCGCCGAACGGCGCCAGGGGGTACGACTCGTCGCCGGCCAGCCCGATCCCGATCACCCCGTCGGCGCGGTGCCGGATCGCCAGCTCGAGGGTGCGCCAGGCCCGCTCGACCGGGCGGCGCCGGGAGTGGTCGAGGATCACCCCGTAGCTGATCCCGTACGCCGCCGCGCCCTTCGCCAGTCCGGCCAGCACCGCGACCAGCGGCATCGACAGATCGCCGAGCCGTTCGCCGTGGGAAGCCGCGGTGAAGGAGACCTCGACGTGGCGTACCCCCTGGGCCGCCTCGTCCTGACAGAACTCGTACCCGATCCGCTCGAAGTCCTCGGGGCGGCGCAGACAGGCCAGCACCAGTTTGCGCTGCTCGAAGAAGTCCGCGAAGCCGTCCAGCCGGTGTGCCGGGTCGGCCGGCCGCTCCGGCACCGGCACCCCGTTCGCCTCTCCCAGCTCCCGTAGCGTCGCCCACCGTACGGCGCTTTCGAGGTGTACGTGGAGCTCCGCTTTGGGCAACGTCGTCAGGTCCCGCACGAGGCGCCACCGTACCCGTGTCGCGAGTACCCGAACGAGCGTTAAGCTGCGGGGCATGACCGTCGAACGGATCCTGCCGACCGAGGAAGCCGAGGCGCTGCTCGGCCTCACCCGCGAGATCGCCGACGCCGAGCTGGCGCCCCGCGCCGCCGACCACGAGGCGCGCTCGGAGTTTCCCCGCGAGGTGCTCCGTACGCTCGGCCGGGCCGGGCTGCTCGGGCTGCCGTACCCGGAGGAGTACGGCGGCGGCGGTCAGCCGTACGAGGTCTACCTGCAGGTGCTGGAAGAGTTGGCGTACCGCTGGCTGACGGTCGCGGAGGCGGTGTCGGTGCACGCGCTGGCC
The DNA here is from genome assembly GCA_050701655.1 of Micromonosporaceae bacterium. GTDB lineage: Bacteria > Actinomycetota > Actinomycetes > Mycobacteriales > Micromonosporaceae > WHSM01. The sequence continues at coordinate 2,081 of JBOGDG010000091.1, read as the reverse complement.
TGCTATCCCGTCGCCGCGTACGGCACCGACGACCAGCGCAAACGCTTCCTGCCGGACTTCCTCGGCGGCGAGCTGCTGGGCGCCTACTGCCTGTCCGAGCCCCAGGGTGGCTCCGACGCGGCGGCGCTCGCCACCAAGGCCACCAAGCAGGGCGAGGAGTACGTCGTCGACGGCACCAAGGCGTGGATCACCCACGCCGGGGTGGCCGACTTCTACAACATCTTCTGCCGCACCGGCGAGGCCGGGCCGAAGGGTATCTCGTGCCTGGTCGCCGACGCCGACAACCCCGGCATCCAGCCGCAGCGCCGGGAGCGCACCATGGGGCTGACCGGCTCGCCGGTGGCGCAGATCGTCTTCGAGGGCGCCCGGGTGCCGGCGGACCGGCTGGTTGGCGGGGAAGGAGTCGGGTTCCGGATCGCGATGTCGGCGCTGGACTCCGGTCGGCTCGGGATCGCCGCCTGCGCGGTCGGACTCGCCCAGGCGGCGCTGGACTACACCGTCGGGTACGCCAGGGAGCGCGACCAGTTCGGCCAGCCGATCATCGACTTCCAGGGCGTCGGGTTCATGCTCGCCGACATGGCGACCCAGATCAGTGCGGCCCGCGCGCTGCTGCTGGCCACCGCACGGCTGCGGGACGCGGGCCGGCCGTACAGCTCGCAGGCTGCGCAGACCAAGCTGTTCGCCACCGACATGGCGATGCGGGTGACCACCGACGCGGTGCAGCTGCTCGGCGGGTACGGCTACGTCGCCGACCACCCGGTGGAGCGCTACATGCGGGAAGCCAAGCTGCTGCAGATCGTGGAGGGCACCAACCAGATCCAGCGGATGGTGATCTCCCGCCACCTGGCCCGCTAGCTCAGGCCCGTTGGCGCGCCGGCTCGGACCCGTGCGCCGGCTCGGACCCGTGCGCCGGCTCGGGTAGCGGCCGGAGCAGCCACTCGGCGCGCGGCTCGACCGCCCACCGGGTGGCGCGGCGCACCCACGGCGTACACAGCAGGAAGGTCCACAGCACCGCCATCGCGACGTTCGCCGCCAACGCGCCGTGCCCACCGAGAAGCTCATCTGTGTACGCGTACCAGCCGAGCTGTCCCGCGATCCGCACCACGAGCCCGTGTAGCAGGTAGACGTACAGCGTGAGCGCGCCGAGCCGGGTGAACCAGGTGTGCCGGCGCGGCAGCAGCGACAGCACCGCCGCGGTCAGCGCGAACGCCAGGCACAGGAACACCACCCGCGCCGGCAACCCGTACGGCAGCACCTCGAAGTCGCGGTCCACCAGGCTCTCCCGCCAGTAGATCCACTCCCGGCTCAGCTTCTCCAGATGGGTGTACGTGACCACCGCGGTCGCCACCACCGTGAGCACCGCGCAGCCGCGTACCCAACGCCGGCGCAGCAGGTCGAGGTGCTCGCGACGCAGGCACAGCCCGGCGACGAAGAACGGCAGCAGGCTCAGGATCCGCGACACCCCGAGCGCGTCGCCGGTGGCCACCATGCCCGCCGCGAGCGAGATCCCGATCGCGATCGGGATCGGCCATCGCAGCCGGCGCCACACCGGCACCGTGAGCCGCCACACGAACAGCGCCGCCAGGAACCAGGTGATCCACAGCGGATCCAGCGGACCGTCGGGGAGGTTGCGGCCGGTGCTCAGCGACTGTAGCCCGTACAGGCCCCAGAAGATCAGGTACGGCACCAGCAGCGTCGTCACCAGCTTGCCCACCCGGCGCGGCGAACTGTCGTACGACCTGGCCAGGTGGCCGCAGATCAACACAAACGCCGGCATGTGGAACAGGTAGATCCAGTAGTAGACGACGTCGCCGAGCCGGGTCTTGGCGCCCGGCTCGATGGCATGGCCGACGAACACCAGCAGGATCAGTACGAATTTCGCGTTGTCCAGCAGCGCATCGCGGCGCCGGGTCGGCTCGGTGCGGGCGGGGTCAGCGGTCGGGGCGCGGTCGGGCGCCACGGCGGTCGTCACGAAAACTCCGAATCACCATGTCGAGTACGGGGACGCTGGGTGGGCAGGCTACCTGATTCACCCGAATCACTCACATCTGTGCCTCCCCGAGCTCGCTACCACCCCGCGC
>JBOGDG010000090.1:0-9076 GCA_050701655.1 Micromonosporaceae bacterium | reverse complement strand
CGTCCGGGCTGCGCTCGCCGAAGTCTCTGTCCGCGGGCTGGTCCGCTATCGCGGCCTCGAAGTCAACGCCGTCGGACGGCTTGCCGGCGCCGTCGATCACCACGACGTGCTTCAGCTTCGGCACCTCTGGCCGGATCGCTTCGACCCGATCCGCGTACTGCCGGTCATGCACCAGGGCCACGAGATCCGAGTTCTCGAACAGATACCGCAGCTCGTTCTCGACGTACCGGTAGTTGATGTTGATAACCACGGCGCGCAGCTTGAACACCGCGATCATGGTCTCCACGAACTCGATCGAGTTGCGGGCGTACACACCCACGTGCGACCCCGCCTGGACTCCGTGTTGTGCCAGGTGATGAGCGAGTTTGTTGGCGCGCTCCTCGAGCTGCGCGTACGTCGCCTCGCGGTCCCCGCAGGCCACGGCGACGCGCTCCGGCATGAGATCGACTACGTGCTCGAAGAGGTCCGCGATGTTCACAGCCATGACTCAAACTAGAACGTGTTATCGTTCTGCGCAATAGCCTCGGGAGGTTCCATGACGGACGCTGAGCAGCCGCACTGTCTGGTCGAGCAGCGCGACCACGTGCTGATCGTGACCATGAACCGGCCCGAGGCCCGCAACGCGCTCTCCGCGCCGATGATGGCGATCATGCGGGACGCCTGGGATCGGGTGGACTCGGATCCGTCCATCCGGGTGTGTGTGCTGACCGGCGCCGGCGGCGCGTTCTGCGCCGGGGCGGATCTGAAGGCGATGACTCAGACTCACCCCGGGGACTCGTTCGCGGGCGGCGGGTGGGACCTCTCGGTGATCGAGGCACTGCTGAAGGGCCGCCGCCTCACCAAGCCGCTGATCGCGGCCGTCGAGGGTCCCGCCATCGCGGGGGGCACCGAGATTCTGCAGGCGACCGACATCCGAGTGGCCGGGTCGAGCGCGCGGTTTGGCGTCTCGGAGCCCCGCTGGGGTCTGTTCCCCCTAGGAGGTTCAGCGGTACGCCTCCCCCGCCAGATCCCTTACACCGTGGCCGCCGAGTTGCTGCTCACCGGCCGGCACATCACCGCCGACGAGGCGCTCCGGATCGGCCTGATCGGTCACGTGGTGCCGGACGGCGCGGCGCTCGACAAGGTGCTGGAGCTCGCCGGGCTGATCGCCGCGAACGGCCCGCTTGCCGTACAGGCGATCCTCCGAACGATCCGCGAGACCGAAGGCATACCCGAGAACGACGCCTTCAAAATCGACGCCCGCCTAGGCGCCGAAGTCTTCGCCACCGACGACGCCCGCGAAGGCCCCCGCGCCTTCCAAGAAAAGCGCCGCCCCCACTTCTCTGGATCTTGAAATCCTAGTGTCGAACTTTGGACATGCCGGATAGCGACACTGCGATTTCAAGATCCAGGATTGGGCTGGGTTAGTAGGTGCCGGCTAGTTTGCGGTGGTCCCAGCTGGCGGTGTGCTTGGGGTGGAAGGTTACGGCTACCCGCTTCAGCGCCTGCAGGGCCACTCCAGCTTCGAAGGGTTCGCGGGCGGACTCTTCCAGCGGGCCCATGTAGCGCTGCAGGATCGCGATCCCGATCCGCCGTACCGCTGCCGGGTCGTCCACGAGAGTGGCGGTGCCCTGCATTGAGACGCCACGTAGCTGGTCGTAGCTGTCGCCGGCTTCGAGCAGGCACGTCAACCTCGGGTCACGCCGCAGATTCACGATCTTCTGCGACGTCCGATACGTCCAGAACACGATCTGGCCGTCCAGGAGCGCGAACCACATCGGCACCAGATGTGGCTGGCCGTCGCGGTCCAGGCTCGCCACCATCAGCGTCTTCCGCGCGTCGATGAACGCCTCGATCTCGTCGGGCGTCATCGCGATCTGGGCACGGCGTGACACAGGGCCTCCTGGTATCAGTCGAACAGCTCCGGCTTGGCGGCGAGGGCGCGGAACCGCTCGCGCGGGTCGGGCAGCAGCTTGCGGGCCTTGAGATCGAGCATCCCGCCGACGGAGACCAGCTCGGCGGCGAGCACGCCGTCCGTACGGTGGTAATCCTGGCGCAGCCGGAACGTCTTGCCGCCGCCCCACTCGAAGACGCACGAGACATCGACCTCGTCGCCGCCGCGCAGCTCGCGGTGGTAGCGGATCGTCGCCTCCAGCTGCACCGGCCCGACACCGGCGGCGATCAACTGCTGCTGCGTCAGACCGGCGGCGCGGAGGAACTCCCAGCGGGCGTGCTCGGCGTAGTTCATGTAGACGGCCTGGTTGACGTGCCCCTGCGGGTCCAGCTCGTAGCCGCGGACCTGGATGCGTACCCGGAAAGGATCTGCCACGGACCGATCATGGCAGCCACCTGTGACATCCCTAGATCGCCTTCTCCCGGCCGGCCCAGTACGGGTCCCGCAGCCGGCGTTTGTACAGCTTGCCGTTGGGGTCGCGGGGCAGCTCGTCCCGGTAGTCGATGCTGCGCGGCAACTTGAACCGGGCCAGCCGCGAGCCCGCGTAGGCCAGCAGTTCATCGGTCAGCGAAGGCCCAGCGGAAACGCCCGCAACAGGCTGGACCACCGCCTTGATCTCCTCGCCCCAGTCGTCGTGCGGCACCCCGAACACCGCGACGTCGGCGACCTTCGGATGGCAGGCCAGCTCGGCTTCGATCTCGGCGGGGTAGATGTTCACCCCACCCGAGATGATCATGTCGCTCTTGCGGTCGCAGAGGTAGAGGTAGCCGTCCTCGTCGAGGTAGCCCACGTCGCCGAGCGTGAAGAGGTCCCCGCGGCGGGACTGCGCCGTCTTCTCCGCGTCCTTGTGGTACTCGAAGCTCGACGTACCCATCCGCATGTACACCAGCCCGGGCGCCCCGGCCTGCGCCTCGGCCCCGTCCTCGTCGAGCACCGTCACCACCGAGCCCGGCCACGCGCGCCCGACCGAGCCGGGCCTCTTCAGCCACTCCTCGGCGGTGATCAGGGTGCCGCCGCCTTCGGTGGCCGCGTAGTACTCGATCACCACCGAGCCCCACCAGTCGAGCATCCGCCGCTTCACCTCGTCCGGGCACGGCGCCGCGCCGTGGATCATGGCGCGCAGCGACGACACGTCATAGCCGGCACGCGTCGACTCCGGAAGCCCGAGCAGCCGGTGGAACTGGGTCGGGACCATGTGGCTGTGGGTCACCTTCTGCTCTTCGATCAGCCGCAGCATCTGCTCCGGATCGAAGTGGTCCATCAGCACCGCGGTGTGGCCGAGCTGGATGGAGATGGTGACGAAGTTCAGCACCGCGGCGTGGTAGAGCGGAGAACCACACAGGTGTACGTGGTCCTCGTACGGCGCCAGCCCGAACAGCCCGAAGAACCACAGCGCCATCGGGGACGGTTCGTCCGGATCGGCGCCGGTGAGCGGGCGGCGTACGCCCTTGGGCCGGCCGGTGGTGCCGGAGGTGTAGAGCATCGGCGCGCCCTGGGTGCGGTTGTCGGGGCGACCGCCTGACTCACCCAGGTCGGCCAGCGGTTGGAAGCCGGCGATCTCCCCCACGGCGTGCAGCAGTCCGGGTTGCGCCTCTGCCGCCGCGTCCCGCGCCACGCCGGCGAACTTCTCGTGCGCGATGAACGCCTTCGCCTCACTGTCCTTCAGGATGTACGCCACCTCGGGCCCCACCAGATGCCAGTTGGCCGGCACCACGTACAGCCCGGTCTGCAGCGCCGCGAAGTAGAGCGCGAGCAGCTCGACGCCGTTCGGCAGCAGCAGCACGACGGTGTCGCGGGGGGCGAGCCCGGCCGTCCGCAGGCCGCGCCCGTACCGGTCCGCCGTGGCGGCCAGCTCGGCATAACTGATCTTTCTCTGGTACGGGTCGACAAGCGCGATCCGATCCGGTTGCTCCCGCGCGATGTTCCACAGTCCCAGCGCTGCCATGACGTCAACGTAGAACGCGTTATACCGATGACACAAGCTCCCTTGCCCGCCGGATCGAGAACATGTTCTACTGCATCGGTGACCATCCCGCTGGAAGCTCCGCACGAGCTGAGCTTCGACTACACCCGCTCGCTCGGGCCGGTGCTGGGCCGCTTCATGACCGGGCTGCGGGAGCGGACCATCGTGGGCGTACGGGGCTCCGACGGGCGGGTGCACGTACCGCCGATCGAGTACGACCCGGTCACGTACGCGCCGCTGACCGAGTCCGTACCGGTGGCCGACGAGGGCACCGTGTCGACGTGGAGCTGGCAGGCAACGCCGCTGGAGGGGCAGCCGCTGGATCGGCCGTTCGGCTGGGCGCTGATCCGGCTCGACGGCGCCGACACCCCGCTGCTGCACGCGGTGGACTGCGGATCGCCGGAGGCCATCCACACCGGCCTGCGGGTACGGGTGCGCTGGGCCGAGCAGCCGGTCGGGCAGATCCAGGACATCGCCTGCTTCGAGCCAGCGACGTCCCCTCGGGTGGCTGTTCCGGAAGCAGAACCAGCCGAGCCGGTCACGATGGTGACGACGCCGATCCGGCTGCGCTACACACACTCGGCGTCACCGGAGGAGAGCCGCTACCTGCGCGGGCTTGCGGAGGGACGGCTGCTCGGCCAGCGCTGCCCGGAGTGCGCGCAGGTCTACCTACCGCCGCGCGGCGCCTGCCCCACCGACGGGGTGCCCACCGCCGAAGAGGTCGAGCTGCCGGACCGGGGCGTCCTCACCACGTTCTGCATCGTCAACGTGCCGTTCCCGGGGCAGCGGATCAAGCCGCCGTACGTCACCGGCTACATCCTGCTCGACGGCGCCGACATCGGGTTCCTGCACCAGGTCCTGGAGTGCCCCGCCGAGGAGGTACGGATGGGGATGCGGGTGGAGGCGGTCTGGCGACCCCGCGACGAGTGGGGCCACACGCTGCGCAACATCGATCACTTCCGCCCGACGGGTGAGCCCGACGCACCGTACGAGTCATATGCGAGGCACCTGTGAACGACGTGGCCGTAGTCGGATTCGCCCAGTCGGTCGAGGACCGTACCCAGGGCACCACCAACGGTGTCGAGATGCTGGTCCCGCTCTTCCAGCGGCTGTACGACGAGCTCGGCATCGCCAAGACCGACATCGGCTTCTGGTGCTCCGGCTCGTCGGACTACCTCGCCGGGCGGGCGTTCTCGTTCATCTCGGCGATCGACGCGATCGGGGCGTACCCGCCGATCATGGAGTCGCACGTGGAGGCCGACGCGGCGTGGGCGCTGTACGAGGCGTGGGTGAAGCTGCGTACCGGCGAGGTCGACACCGCCCTGGTGTACGGCTTCGGCAAGTCCACCGCCGGCGAGCTGCGCCGGGTGCTGGCGATGCAGCTGGACCCGTACACGGTGGCGCCGCTGTGGCCGGACGCGACGGCGCTCGCGGCGCTGCAGGCGCGGCTCGGCATCGAGGCGGGGCTCTGGAGCGAGAAGGACATGGCCGAGGTCGCGGCGCGCCACACGAACGCCGACGCCGGCGCGCTGCTGGAGGCTCCGTACACCACGGACCCGCTGCGGGCGCACGACTGCGCCCCGTACGCCGACGGCGCGGCGGCGGTGGTGCTCGCCGCCGGGGACCGGGCCCGGGAGCTGCGCGAACGGCCGGCCTGGATCACCGGGATCGAACACCGGATCGACTCCCCCTCACTGGGCGCCCGCGACCTGACACGAGCCCCGTCGGCGGCAGCCGCGGGCAGCGCAGCCAGAGCGGCCGGGGCAGCCAGAGCGGCCCGAGCGGCGGACATTGAGATCGCGGAGCTGCACGCGGCGTACACCCACCAGCAGCTGATGCTGCGACGCGAGCTGGAGCTCGCCGACGGCGTCGAGGTGAATCCACGCGGTGGCGTCCTGAAAGGGCACGCGATGTTCGCCGCCGGCCTGGCTCGGATCGGCGAGGCAGCGCAGCACATCATCTCCGGCCAGGCCAGGCGAACCCTTGCCCATGCCAGCAACGGGCCACTGCTGCAGCAGAACCTGGTATGCGTGATGTCGGCCGACCCGGCCAGCCAGGAGGGGCGATGAAGACGCCGGCGGCGGTGGTCGGGTGCGGCCAGACGCACCACACCACTCGGCGCACCGACGTGTCGATGGCGGGGCTGTGCCGGGAGGCGATCGAGCGCGCGATGGCCGACGCGGAGCTGGACTGGCCGGACATCGACGCGGTGGTGCTGGGCAAGGCGCCGGACCTGTTCGAGGGCGTGATGATGCCGGAGCTGATGCTCGCGGACGCGATCGGCGCCACGGGCAAGCCGCTGCTGCGGGTGCACACCGCCGGCTCGGTCGGCGGCGCCACCGGGATCGTGGCGGCTTCGCTGGTGCAGGCGGGGGTGCACCAGCGGGTGCTGGCGGTGGCGTTCGAGAAGCAGTCCGAGTCGAACGCGATGTGGGCGCTGTCGATCCCGATCCCGTTCCAGATGCCGGTCGGCGCCGGCGCGGGCGGGTACTTCGCGCCGCACGTCAGGTCGTACATCCGCCGCTCGGGAGCGCCGTCGCACATCGGCGCGATGGTCGCGGCGAAGGACCGCCGCAACGGAGCCCGCAACCCGTACGCCCACCTCAGGCAGCCCGACATCACCGTCGAGCAGGTACAGGCCTCCCCCATGCTCTGGGACCCGATCCGGTACGACGAGACCTGTCCCTCCTCCGACGGCGCCTGCGCAGTGGTGATCAGTGCTTCGCCCACCAGCGGCGCGGCGGCCTGGATTCACGCCACCGCGATGCGTTCCGAGCCGACCACCTTCGCCGGCCGGGACCAGGTCAACCCGGCGGCCGGCGCGGAGGCGGCGCAGGCGCTGTGGCAGCAGGCCGGCATCACCGACCCGCTCTCCCAGGTCGACGTCGCGGAGATCTACGTGCCGTTTTCCTGGTTCGAGCCGATGTGGCTGGAGAATCTGGGCTTCGCGGCTCCCGGCACCGGTTGGCGGCTCACCGAGGCCGGCGAGACCGCGATCGGCGGGCAGCTGCCGGTCAACCCGTCCGGCGGGGTGCTCTCCTCCAACCCGATCGGCGCGTCCGGTCTGCTGCGGTTCGCCGAGGCGGCGCTGCAGGTACGGGGGCGCGCGGGCGAGCACCAGGTCGACGGGGCACGCACCGCACTGGGCCACGCGTACGGCGGTGGCTCGCAGTTCTTCTCGCTCTGGCTGGTCGGAGCCGACAAGCCGGAGTGACACCTGGAAGGAGCGGTGGCATGCCGCGACCGGTGCGACTCACCCGACGGCAACTCCTGCACGCGAGCGCGCTCGCCGGGGCTGCGCTCGGCGTGACAAGCGCCGGGCCAGTACGGGCCGCCGTCGCCGGAAAGACCGCCGTGGTGGTCGGCAGCGGTTTCGGAGGCGCGGTGGCGGCGTACCGGCTGGGGAGCGCTGGCATCTCCACCACGGTGCTGGAGCGGGGCCGGCGCTGGGACGTGGACGGCTCCGGCACCACCTTCTGTACGGTCAGCGATCCGGACTGGCGCTGCGCCTGGTTCTCCGACCATCCGCCGCTCGGTCTCGACGTCAACAGGACGATCGAGCGGCGGGCGGGGCTGATCGCCACCCACCAGGGCGACGGCATCAAGGTGCTCAGCGGCGCCGGAGTCGGCGGCGGCTCGCTGGTGATCGGGATGTTCCTGCCGCAGCCCCGCCGCGCCGACTGGGCTCGCGTCTACCCCGCGGAGCTCAGCTACGACGAGATGGACAGCGTCTACTGGCCGCGCGCCCGGGCCCGGCTGGGCGCGGCCACCATCCCCGCCGGCATCGAGAGCACCGGCGAGTACAGAGGCGCCCGCGCCTGGCGGGAGTACGTCAGCGAGTTCGGCAAGACCGCCGTGCCGATCCCGTTCGCCGTCGACTGGGACGTGATCCGCGACGAGCTGGCCGGCCGCGCCCCCGCGTGCCACACCATCGGCGAGGGTCCGTTCGGCAGCAACTCCGGCGCCAAGCACAGCGTCGACCGCACGTACCTGCGATGGGCGACCGCCACCGGGAACGTCTCGATCCAGCCGCTGCACGAGGTCACCGAGCTGCGGGAAGCCGGCGAGGGCTTCACGGTCGCCGCCCGCCAGATCGACGAGCGCGGCACGGTGCTCGCGACCAGGACGTACCCGTGCGACTATCTGTTCCTCGCCGCCGGGTCGGTCTACACCACCTCACTGCTGGTCACCGCCCGCGCGAAAGGCTGGCTGACCAGGCTGAACCCCGAGGTCGGCCGCGGCTGGGGCAACAACGGCGACTTCCTGGTGCTGCGTCTCAACCTGCGCAAGGACGTGGGGTACGCCCAGGGTGGCCCCGGCAACGTCAAGTTCTTCGACGACGCGAACCCGTACGCGCCCGCCTCGATGGCGTGGGAGGCGGCGCCGATCCCGCAGTGGCTGGGCGCGCCGGCCAGCGCGCACCTGGTCACCGCGATCACCCCGGAGCGCGGCGAGATCCGGTACGACGGCAGCACGGCCAAGGTGCACTGGCCGTACGGCGAGATGCAGACCGCCGGCGAGAAGGCCGCCCGGGACCTGGTGACCCGGCTGTGGTGGCAGACCGAGGGCAGGCACGGCTACTGGTTCAACGGGCTGCCCGACTACGACCGCAACACCGGCTCCGGATTCGGCGCCGCGAACACCTGGCATCCGCTCGGCGGCATGGTGATGGGCAAGGCGACCGACTTCACCGGCCGCGTGCTCGGCTACCCCAACATGTACTGCGTCGACGGATCACTCCTGCCCGGCTCCGCGTGCCTGGCCAACCCCGCCCTGACCATCACCGCCAACGCCGAACGCTGTCTCGATCTCTTCCTGGGGGTCTGATGAAATTCACCTGCTCGATCGCCCTGAGCCCGCTGGACCAGCTGGTGCCGCTGGCACAGACCGCCGAGGAGTGCGGCTTCGCCTCGATCGCGTTGCCGGACTCGCTGTTCTACTCCGAGACGGTCTCAGCCGACTATCCGTACACCCCTGACGGCTCCCGGTTCTGGGAAGCGGACACGCCGTGGCCGGACCCGCTGGTGGCGGCCGCCGCGATGGGCGCCGCGACCAGCCGGATCCAGTTCTACACCCAGGTGCTCAAGCTCGGCCCGCGCAGCCCACTGCTGCTGGCCCGGCAGGTCGGCTCGGTCGCCGTGCTCACCGGGAACCGGTTCGGGCTCGGGGTGGGGTTGGGC
>JBOGDG010000089.1:0-9197 GCA_050701655.1 Micromonosporaceae bacterium | reverse complement strand
GCCACCGGTATGGCCAGCGCCTCCGCGGCACCGCGTGGCCAGCCCCGGCGGCGCAGCGCGTCCCGCCAGCGGGGCGCCAGCAGCAGCAGGCCGGCGGTGGCGAGCACCGACAGGGTGAAGCCGAGATCGCCGGCCAGCTCGGGGTCGATGAGGACCAGCGCGTACACGGTGGCGGCGAGCCCGGGCAGCGCCGCGCGGGGTCGTCCGGAGGCGAGCGCGACCAATGCCAGCGCCCCCATCGCGGCGGCGCGCAGCACGCTGGGGGAGGGGCGTACCAGGATCACGAACCCGACCAGGGCGACCAGCGACACCACCCCGGCGGTCACCGGCCCGGCCCGGCACCAGGCGGTCAGCAGCAGCACCAGGCCTACGACAATGGCGACGTTGCTGCCGGAGACGGCGGTCAGATGCGTCATCCCGGTGGCGCGGAAGTCCTCCTCCACGGCGGGGTCCATCCGGCTGATGTCACCCACCGCCAGACCGGGGAGCAGGCCGCCCGGCTCGTCGGGCAGCGGTGCGGCGGCGCGTTGCAGCCCGGCACGCAGCGAGCCCGCGGCCCGCTGCACCCCCGGCGGTACGCCCCGGAAACGCGGTGCGAGCGAGACGGAGAGCGTGGCGGCGCGCAGATCGCCACCGCGAGAGGGCCCGAGCCGGCCGGTCACCGAGACCCGCTGCCCCGGCAGGGCGCCCCGCCAGCGCGGATGGTCACTGATCACCAGGACCCGTACGTCGAGCCGGGTGGCCGGCGTATCGGAGGCGGCGGTACGGAACCGGGTCATCCGGGCGGGCACCAGCCAGGTACGGACCCGGGTGCCGCGACCGCGCCGGGGATCGTCGGTGGTGACCAGCTCCGCCCGTACGGTGGCGTGTTCGCGGGCGAGCTGCGCGAGCGGCTCCGCATCCCGCCCGCTGGTACGCGCCGCGGTCGCCACCGACCCGCTCACCACCCCGAGCAGTACGCCGACCAGGGCGGTCGCCACCGCCAACGGGATCGCGGTACGCCGGCGGGCAACGTACCAGCAGATGCCGGAGAGCAACCCGGCAGCGAGGGCGAGGGTCAGTGCGCCGCCGGGCGAGAGGTACAGCGCCCAGAGCGCCGACAGCCAGGCGCCGAGCGCGGGGCCCGCCAGCCGTAGGTCGGGCCCGGCTGGCTCGTGGGGCTGGTCTGCCGGCATCAACCCGGGCTCCGGCTCCTTGGTGCTCATACCGTCACCAGGTCTTTGAGCTGCTCGTACCGGGCGGGTCCGATGCCGTCCACCTGGCGCAGCTCGTCGACTGACCGGAACCCGCCGTGGTCGGCGCGGTGGTCGAGGATCCGCTGGGCGATCACCGCACCGACGCCCGGAAGTGTGTCGAGCTGCTGCAGCGTCGCGGTGTTCAGGTTGACCTTGCCGGCGGGATCACCGGCGGCGGGTGCGCCCGGCCCGGCGGCGTCAGGCGGCGGAGTCGCGCCGACCACGATCAGCTCGCCGTCGGTGACCTTGCGCGCCAGGTTGAGGTAGCCGACGTCGGTGCCGGGGAGCAGCCCGCCCGCCGCCTCGATCGCGTCCGCCACCCTCGCGCCCGGTGCCAGGGTGACCAGGCCGGGGCGGCGTACCTTGCCGGCGACCGCCACCACCACGCCGGTCCCGGTGGCGCTGGCCGCCGCGCTCGGCGGGCTGACCCGGGGTGTGCTGACCGGCTCCGGTCGCGGCTGGGACCACCAGGCGATACCGGCGGCGGCCACCACCACGATCGCGGCGAGCAGGCCGAGGGCCCGGGCGCCGTTGGCGCCGGGATCGAGCCTCGCCCGGCCCATCCCGAACGTCGCCATGACCTGCCCCACGAGCCTGCCTCGCCGCGTCCCGGACACCGGCCCCGGGCCGGGCAGGGGCGCTGAGGCAGACACCGGCTCGGTAGCGGGTGCCGGTTGTGAGGTAGGCGCCAGCTCGGCGGTACGGGCTGTCGGCCCGGCAGGCTCGGCGGGCGGACGAGAGGGAGCGGCCGGAGTAGACGGCGGGGTGGCGGGCGCGTCGGGTGCCAGCCGGGCAGCGGCGATTTCGAGCACCTTCGGGCGGCGCGCTACCCCCGGCAGGGCCGGAGTCCGCGGTGCAGTGGGTCGCTGTGCGGACGCGGACCTGGCTGCGCGATGAGCGGTGGACGGTGGCGGCTCGGGCGGAGCATCGGGCGATGCCAGCGGGGCCGCAGCATCGGCGTCACCGATGCCGAACAGCCGCATCAGCCGGCGTATCGCCGGAATCTCAGGAGCGTCGCGAGGGCGGGAGAACACGCGGAGAAGCTAGGCCGAAGCGGGTACGGCACGCATCCGGCGAGACCCCGAATTGTGGATAACCGAGGTGGTTGTGGATGAACTTGCCGTACCGACGAGATGGTGTTAGCGGTGTGGTGGATCTTTCGGGGCAATACGCTCCGATCATCACAGATTACCCAGCGGAGCCGGAGAAGATTGCCCGTCCGGTGGAGCCGAGCCACCCGCTCGAGCGGTCGCGCGCCATACGCGCAGGTCAAGGTCGTGCGACGATGGCGACGTGACACAGCCACGCCTACCTTCCGTCCGACTGGTCCTCGGCGACGAGGAGCTACTCGTCTCGCGTGCCATCGCCGCCGCCGCCCGCGTCGCCCGCGAGGCGGATCCGCACGCCGACGTACGGGAGTACGACGGACGCGACCTCACCAGCGGCGAGCTCGCCGAGATGGTCAGCCCGTCGTTGTTCGGCGGCTGTCGAGTGGTGGTGATCCGCGGCGGCCAGGACGTGAAGAAACCGATGGCCGAGACGCTGCTGAGCTACGCCGCCGACCCCGCCGAGGACGTCTGCCTCGTCGTGGTGCACGCCGGCGCCGCGAAGGGCAAGGCGCTCGCCGACGGTCTGCGGGCCGCGGGCGCCGAGGTGGTGGCGGCGGCGCGGATCACGCGGCACAAGGAGCGGGTCAACTTCGTCATCGAGGAGGTACGCCGGCTCGGCGGACGGTGTCCGGAGTCGGCAGCCGACGCGCTGGTCGCCGCCGTCGGTTCGGATCTGCGGGAGCTGGCAGCGGCCTGCGCCCAGCTGATCGCCGACAAGGGATCCAAGCTCTCGGTGGCGACGATCCAGCAGTATTACAAGGGGCGGGCGGAGGTCAGCGGGTTCACCGTCGCCGACGCCGCGGTGGTGGGCGACGTACCGGGCGCGCTGGAGGCGCTGCGGTGGGCGCTCGCGGTAGGGGTCGATCCGGTGCCGATCGCCGACGCGCTCGCCGACGGCGTACGGACCGTGGCCCGGGTGGCGAGCGCCGGTAGGGGGAATCCGTACCGGTTGGCGTCGACGCTGGGCATGCCGGCGTGGAAAGTGGAGAAGGCACAGCGCAATGCCCGGGGTTGGACCCCGGCTGGCCTGGCGGCGGCGATGCACGTCGCGGCCGAGGTGAACGCCGCGGTCAAGGGCGGTTCAGACGATCGGGGGTACGCCTTGGAGCGCGCCGTGCTGGCGGTGGCGGGCGCGCGTGGCGAGTCGGCCAGAGGTGGCCGGTGAGACCCTCGCCGGACCGCTGCTGAGCGGCGGTGGCGAGGTCCTGGGGGATTGAGATGATGGGTACGCGAGACAGGAAGATCAAGAAACGGCGGGACTCCCGCCCGTTGTACGCGCGGGTGCTGCGGCTGAAGCACATCCGGCCCGGCAGCGTGCTCTGTTTCGTGTTCTTCGAGCTGACGATCTTCGTGGCGGCGGTGCTGGGATTCGCCGAGCTGATCAGCTGGTGGATGGTGCCGGTGCTGCCAGTGGTCGTCGCCGTCATGGTCAAGCTCAACGACGTGATAGCGGGCGCAGCCGCCGGTACGCCACCCGCCAGCCCGGAGCGGTCCGACGATGACGAACTCGCCGACTACGGGTCCTCCGAGCCGGACGAGGCAGAACCAGTGGGGTACGCCGACGACGAGACGGTCGTACTTGGCGACCCGAGCGAGTCGGACACGCTTCGCGCCGAAGCCGAGAAGACGGAAGTCAGGAGCCGCGCCCCGGAGCTGCCGCGGCGCCTCCCACCTCAGTTCGAGTCCGTGCCTACGGAGCCGGCAACGCACGCCGTCGCCGACGCCACGGCGGAAGGGGCCGAGGAAGCCATGGCGGGACCGCCGGAGGCCACGGCAGCCGAAGCCACGGAGGAAGCGAACCAGGCCACGGTGGCGGATTCGGCAGAGGTCACGGCAGCGGAAGCCCCGGAGGAGGTGGCGACAGAAGCGGTAGAGGACACGGCAGAGGAAGCTCGCGACGACGCGGCGGAGACAGCGACGGAAGAACCGGCCGGGGATCTGACGCGGGAACCGGCAGGGCAAGAGGCCGAGGAAGTCGGAGCCCACACCGCCGAGGCTGACAGTGGTGACATGGAGGGTGCGTCGGAGGAGACCAGCCCGGACCTGGCCGTGCCGGTCAATCTGGTCACCCCGCCCGCGCCGCGGTCCGGCACGCCGCCGAACGGCACCGCGGTGCCCGTACGGCCTGATCGGGACGGTGACGCCCCCGATCCCGATGCCGCCAGAGAGCCCACCGGCACCCGCCTGCGGCGAGGCTGAAGCGCGCGAGGCCGAACGCAGAACGCGCCAGGCTGGGCGCGTAGACGCGAATCAGCGCCGTCCCGAACCGGGACGGCGCTGACTGGTTGCTGTGATGACCGCCGAGCGGTCGGTGCTCAGGAGCTGGAGAGCGAGGAGAACTGGTGCGCCAGGGCCGACTTGCGGTTGGCCGCCTGGTTCTTGTGGATCACGCCCTTGCTCGCGGCCTTGTCCAGCTGCCGGGAAGCCTCCCGCATCAACGTGCCGGCCTGCTCGACGTCGCCCGCCTCGACGGTGTCGCGGAACTTGCGCACGGCCGTCTTCAGAGAAGTCTTCACGGCCTTGTTGCGCAGCCGCCGCTTCTCGTTCTGGCGGTTCCGCTTGATCTGGGACTTGATGTTCGCCACGCGACAGCCTCGGGTCAGGTGAGTTGGGTTTGATTGCGTACGCACGTCAACGGCACGTCGACACGTGCGAGGTACGAGCCTACCAGGCACCCCACAGCCAGCCAAAACGGCCACCGAGCCCCGGCCAGACCAGCGTCAAGCCCAGGCCACCGAGGGTTACTCGGCGATGGAGCCCAGGATCATCGAGCCGCAGAGGCAGACCAGGATCAGCGCCGGCAGCACGATGCCGAGCAGGATGCCGGCAACCTTGCCGGGGCTCTCGACCTGCTGGTGACCGATCGCACCCCGCATGAACGCGATCCACGGCGCCGCGTAGTAGACCGGAGGCGCCGGCTGCTGGCGGGCGTCGATCTGCATCTCGGCGACGCCGACCGGCCACAGGTACGGCACGTGGACCTTCAGGTGGTACGCCCCGGGCGGCAGCGGAAGCTGGTTCTGGCCCCAGACGAGCGGCACCACGTGGCCGTTGATCGTCGCCTTCGGCTTGAACAGCGCGAGCATGAACGCCAGGAATGGGTATTTGGTGTGCAGCGAGAGTACGCCGGGCGGAGTCTGCTGTGGATGCATGGCCCGAGAGCGTACCGGGCGCCCTCAAACCGCCGGGAAAGCTCCCCGGCCCGCGCTCAGCGCCAGCCGCGGCGGGCCGCGAGCCAGCGCAGTGCGGCGTCGCCGCTGGCCTGCTGGTGCGCCCGCAGGTACGGCGAGCAGAACGCGATCGGCGGGCGTACGGCGTTGTCGAAGAATGCGCCGGCAAAACCCGCCAGCACCGCATCGATCTGCTCCGGGGCCACGCCGCGGGTGGTGGGGTGGCCGCGCAACAGGGCGTCTGCGTCGGCGCCGAGGCCGTACGGCACCAGCAGCAGCTGGATCGTGTCGAACCAGGGCGCGCCGAGGCAGGGCCAGTTCCAGTCGCAGATCCAGGCTGTACCCGCACCGTCGAGGATCACGTTGTCCAGCCGCAGGTCACAGTGGATGGCGCTGTCCGAGACGCTGGCGTCGCACCACGCGGACTCCAGCTCGGCGAGCGCGTCGATCCGGGAGCCGGCCAACGCCGGCACCGGCACTTGCGACTCGCCCGCCGCGAGCTGGCGCCACAACGCGAACTCGTCGCCAACGGCCTCCCGCAGCGTGGGAAGCACGAGCTCCTCCG
Source organism: Micromonosporaceae bacterium (assembly GCA_050701655.1). Classification (GTDB taxonomy): domain Bacteria; phylum Actinomycetota; class Actinomycetes; order Mycobacteriales; family Micromonosporaceae; genus WHSM01. The sequence goes on along the minus strand of JBOGDG010000089.1, from coordinate 3,118 downwards.
GGGCGGGCGAGAGCGCCTCGGCGGCGACCGCCCACGACGCGAGCGCCCGCGCCAGCTCGGCCGGATCGCAGGGAGTCTTCGGCATCCGCCCCGCGACGGCCTGGAAGCAGAGCACGACCCAGTCGTCTACCTCCGCGGACCACCGCAGCGGGGGTGCCGGGACCTCCTGCGGGAGCGCGGCGCTGATCTCAGCTTCCTGCCGGTACGACCTGGCGACCACCGGGAGCTGCTCAGCACCCGCCGCCTTGACGAACACCGGCGCCCCGCCGGAGGGCTCGACTATCGCGGCGAAGCCACCGGTGAAGCCACCCCCGGCCGGCACGGCACGGACCACGGGAGCACCGAGCCGGTCGGCGACCAGCTCGCGTACCGGCGCCGGAAGCGTGTCCCAGCCGGGCCGGACCGCGGTCGCGGCGTACGGGATCTCGGCGGTACGGGTCATCCGCAGATGATCCCCGCCGGACCGGCCGGTACGCGAGCCAATTCGCCCGGTGGCCACGCCCGGCGGGGCAACATCGGTGGTCGGCTGCGTGGCGGGGGAGCGGGGCATGGAACCATTGAGACGACCTGCGCCCGGAGCGGCGTACCCCTGAGGAAAGAACGGACCACCGTGGCACCGATGCTCGAGCCTGGCGCGACCGATCCGGACCGGATCCGGAACTTCTGCATCATCGCGCACATCGACCACGGCAAGTCCACGCTCGCGGACCGGATGCTGCAGCTCACCGAGGTGGTCGACGCCCGCCAGATGCGCGCCCAGTACCTGGACCGGATGGACATCGAGCGGGAGCGCGGGATCACCATCAAGTCCCAGGCGGTACGGATGCCCTGGACCGTCCGGGAGGGCGACCAGGCGGGCCAACAGACAGTGCTGAACATGATCGACACCCCGGGGCACGTCGACTTCAGCTACGAGGTGAGCCGCAGCCTGGCCGCCTGCGAGGGCGCGGTGCTGCTGGTCGACGCGGCGCAGGGGATCGAGGCACAGACCCTCGCCAACCTGTACATGGCCCTCGAAAACGACATGCATGTGATCCCCGTACTCAACAAAATTGATCTTCCCGCGGCACAGCCTGACAAGTACGCCGAGGAGCTGGCGCACCTGATCGGCTGCGAGCCGAGCGACTGCCTGCGGGTCTCCGGGAAGACCGGGGACGGGGTGGCGCATCTGCTCGACGAGATCGTGCGGCAGTTTCAGCCGCCAGTGGGCAACCCGGACGCACCGGCACGGGCGATGATCTTCGACTCGGTGTACGACGTCTACCGCGGCGTCGTGACCTACGTACGCGTGATCGACGGCCACATCTCGGCCCGCGACCGGATCAAGATGATGTCCACCGGCGCCATCCACGAGCTGCTGGAGATCGGCGTGATCTCCCCCGAGCCGCTGAAGGGGCCCGCGCTCGGAGTGGGCGAGGTGGGCTACCTGATGACCGGCGTGAAGGACGTACGCCAGTCCAAGGTCGGTGACACCGTCACGATCGCGGCGAAGCCGGCGACCCAGGCGCTGTCCGGCTACAAGGATCCGAAGCCGATGGTCTACTCCGGGCTGTACCCGATCGACGGCTCGGACTACCCCAACCTGCGCGACGCGCTGGACAGGCTGAAGCTCAACGACGCCGCGCTGATCTACGAGCCGGAGACCTCTGCGGCGCTCGGCTTCGGCTTCCGGTGCGGCTTCCTGGGGCTGCTGCACCTGGAGATCATCCGGGAGCGGCTGGAGCGCGAGTTCGACCTCGACCTGATCTCCACTGCCCCGAACGTGGTCTACCGGGTGGAGCTGGAGGACGGCACCGAGCACATCGTCACCAACCCCAGCGAGTACCCCACCGGCAAGATCGCCGCGGTCCACGAGCCGGTGGTACGCGCCACCGTGCTGATCCCGAACGACTACGTCGGCGCGGTGATGGAGATCTGCCAGGGCCGGCGCGGCACCCTGCTCGGGATGGACTACCTCTCGCAGGACCGGGTCGAGCTGCGCTACGTGATGCCGCTGGCCGAGATCATCTACGACTTCTTCGACCAGTTGAAGTCGCGTACCAAGGGCTATGCGTCTCTGGACTACGAGCCGTCCGGGGAGCAGAGCGCGGACCTGGTGAAGGTGGACATCCTGCTGCAGGGCGAGCAGGTCGACGCGTTCAGCGCGATCGTGCACAAGGACAAGGCGTACCACTACGGCGTTTCCATGACCGGCAAGCTGCGCAAGCTGATCCCCCGGCAGCAGTTCGAGGTGCCGATCCAGGCCGCGATCGGCTCCCGGGTGATCGCCCGGGAGAACATCCGCGCGATCCGCAAGGACGTGCTCGCCAAGTGCTACGGCGGTGACATCACCCGTAAGCGGAAGCTGCTGGAGAAGCAGAAGGAAGGCAAGAAGCGGATGAAGATGGTCGGCCGGGTGGAGGTGCCGCAGGAGGCGTTCATCGCGGCACTCTCCACTTCGGACACCGAAGGCCCAGCCAAAACCAAATAACCCCTTACGCGGGTACGAGTTCCCGCGCCGGCGCGTTGGTCTGGCGGCGTACGTCGGGCACCAGCGCCGTGCCGAGCGTGGCGGCCGCGACCAGCGCCGCCGCACCGAGCAACGGCACCGCCGGTGTGGTGAGGTCGGCCAGCACCGGACCGGCCAGGTAGCCCAGCGGCATCGCCGCGATCGAGATCAGCCAGTCGTAGGACATCACGCGCGCCAGCGCCTGCTGCGGCACCCGCTGCTGTACGGCCGAGTCCCACACCGGGTTGAGGAACCCCAGCGCGACCATGCCGACGCCGTACCCGGCGATCACCGCGGGCGCTGGCGCGGTCAGGGCGAGCAGGGTGAGCGGGATGGCGTACAGGGCGCCGCCGGCGTTGGCCACCAGGATCGGGCGGCGCGGGCGGTACCGGCCGGCGATCAGCGAACCCACCACCAGCCCGACGGCGCCCGCCTGCAGCAGCGCGATCCAGCTGGCCTCGCCGCCGAGGTGGCGTACCACCAGCAGCGGGCCCAGGGTGGCGAACACGCCGGCGGCGAAGTTCCAGCAGGCGTGCGCGATCAGGCTGGACCAGTACCAGGTGCGGCTGCGTACCTCCGCCCAGCCGTCGGCCAGGTCGGCGAGCAGCGACTGCGGTGGCAGCGGTACGT